>NZ_BTFW01000001.1:1772500-2030000 GCF_033242265.1 Novosphingobium sp. IK01
CCGCGATCTGGTGCGCGCGGCCGGTGGCTATCGCGAATCCTATGTCCATGCCGAGGACTACGATCTCTGGCTCCGCCTGTCGGAACAGACCCGGATGACCAATCTGCCCGAACCGCTGCTGGCCTATCGGGTGAGCGCCGGTCAGGTCAGTTCGCGACACATGGTGGCCCAGGCCCGCAATGCCGCGATTGCCTGGCTGGCCCACCTTGCCCGCCTGCGCGGCGCGGGCGATCCGACCGCCGGGATGACCACCCTGCCCGACATCGCCCGGCTCGATGCGCTGTTCGGACCGGGCAGCGCGGCCTATGTCCGCCGCCGCATGATCGAACGCCTGCTGTTTTCGCCCGATCATCTGGCCAACGAAGCCTGGCCGGTCCTGCTGGGCTATACTGCCGACATCGGCCCCGATCCGGCACTCTGGCCGCAACTCAGGCCACAGCTCTGGCGGGTGGCGCTCCGGCTGCTCAGGGCCGGGCATCCCTTGCGCGCGGCCCAGGCCGCCATGGCGCTGCTCCGGCACGGCGCATGAGCGGGACGCCACCCGAAAGGCCCTCTCAGGAGAGCCCCCCGCAGGCCATGTCCGTGCGGACGGCGGCGGCCTGGGCGCTGGTTTCGCAATATACCTCGTTCGCGATCCAGTTCGCCACGAGCGTCGTGCTCGCGCGCTGGTTCATCACGCCCGCGCAGCTCGGGCTGTTCTCGATCGCCTTTGCGGCGGTGACCATCGTGGCCTTTCTTCAGGATTTTGGCGTCACCCGCTATGTCAACGGCGAGCGCGACCTGACACCCGCCAAGTTGCAGACCGCCTTCACCATCTCGGTGACCTTCGCCTGGGGCATCGCGCTGCTGGCGATTGCCGGGGCGGTGCCGGTGGCGCGGTTCTATGGCGACCCGAACCTGTTGCCGGTGCTGCTGGTGGTGGCCTCGTCCTATCTGCTGGTGCCGCTCTCCATCGTGCCGCAGGCGACCTGCCAGCGGCGGATGGACTACAAGTCGAACACGATGATCGAGGTCGGCTCGTCGGTTGCCAATGCGGCCACGGCGGTGACGCTCGCGGTGCTCGGCCATGGTGCGCTGGCGCTGGCATGGGGGGCCTTTGCCCAGCAGGGTGCGCGTCTGGTGGTCAGCCAGTGGCGTGTCGGGCTGATGCTGCCCTGGCCCCTGAGGCTGGCCGGGGCGCGGCCCGTGCTCGAACTGGGGGGCACCAATTCGGTGCTGTCCACCTGCTATTCGATCACCGCGCGGGCGCCCGAGCTGGTGATCGGGCGGCTGATCGACACGGTTGCGGTCGGCCTGTTCGCGCGGGCTTCAGGGCTGGCGCTGCAATTGCGGATGCTGGTGGCGGGCGCGGTGACAGGGGTGTTCTATCCCGCGTTCCGGCGCGTGCGCGACGAGGGTGATCCGCTCGGGCCGCCCTATCTGCGAGTGGTGGCGGCCTATACCGGGGTGACATGGCCGGCCATGGCGGGCATTGCCGCGCTGGCCCAGCCGCTGATCATGGCGCTTTATGGGCCGCGCTGGCTCGATGCGGCGCCGTTGCTGGCCTGGGTGGCGCTAGCCCAGTTGTGCTATGTCGCCCTGCCGCTCAACGGCGACCTGCCGCTGTTGCTGGGCCGCAAGCGCGGGCTGATCCACCGCAATATCCTCGAAACGGTGCTCTCGGTGGGGCTGATCGTGGCCACCGCGCCGATGGGGCTGCGCTGGGTGGCGATCTCGCGCTTTGTCCATGGGCTGATCTGGGTGGTGATCTATGCGCCGTTCATGCGCGCCATGCTCGATTTTGCCTGGCGCGATCTGGTGCGCATTCATGTCCAGAGCCTGATCGCGACAGCAGCGGCGGTCGCGCCGCTTCTGGCCAGCTATGTCTTCTGGGCCGGGCCCGGACGCTGTGGCCCCGGACAGGCCGGGGCGATGATCGTGGCGGGGATCGGGCTCTGGCTGGTGGTGATGCGGATCATTCGCCATCCGCTGCTGGCCGAAATCCTGGCCATGCTGGGCGAAATCGCGCGCGCCCTGCCCGGACGGAAGCCCGCCGCGCGCTGAGTATTGCCCGCAGGCCCCCTCCACCATGCGTAATGATCCTTTGCAGATTCTCATGGCAGCGCCATGGCCGCCCGCCTAAAGTGCCAGGCGGAGAGGATGACAGGATGATCAGGCTGCCCTGTGCTTTGGCCCGTGCTCTGGCAGCTCTGCTCGGTGTGCTGGCCTGCGCCCTGCCTGCATGGGCGCAGGACGAAGCGCCGGGGCCGCCCGCTGGCATTCCCCCCTCAGAGACAATCGCCATGGGCCGCGATGACCTCGCGCGGATGACCGTCCCGGTCCGCATCAATGGCGCAGGGCCCTTTGCCTTCATGGTCGATACCGGCGCCCAGCGCACGGTCCTCACCCATGCGGTCGCCCGCAAGCTGGCCCTCGCCCCGGCGGGACAGGCCGTGCTGGTCAGCGTGGCCGGGACCGATACCGTCGACATCGTCCATGTGCGCGAACTCATGCTGGGCAGCCGCCGCTTTGCCGATCTGGAGACCCCGCTTGTCGATGACGCGGGCCTCGAAGCCGAAGGGATCCTTGGCCTCGACAGCCTTCAGGGCCAGCGCGTGACCATCGACTTTGCCGCAAACCGCCTGACCATCGACGATGCCGCCGCCGAACCGGCTGCCCCGACCGGAAATCCGGCCATCGGGGATTTCGCCATCGTCGTGCACGCGCGCCACCGCTCGGGCCAGTTGATCATGACCGAAGCGGTGATCGACGGGGTTCGCACCAGCGTGATGATCGACACCGGATCGGACACCTCGATCGGCAATCCCGCCCTTCAGCGTGCGCTTCGGCGCGCGCCCGGCCACGGGCACGGGAGCGAGGAAGCCCGGCTCGTGGGCGTGACCGGACAGGCCATCGCCGCACAGACAGGACAGGCCCGCAGCCTCAGGATCGGCCGGATCGCGATTGCCAACCTGACACTCGCCTTTGCCGATTCCGGCGCCTTCGCCCGGCTCAGGCTGGCGCATCGCCCGGCCCTGTTGCTGGGCATGCACGACCTGAGCGCCTTTCGCGCGGTGGCCATCGATTTTTCGCGGCACAAGGTGCTGTTCGGCATCGCGACCGACGAAAAGGCGCCCGCAGCACCGTGATCCCATCGCGAGGGTGGCGCATCGCGGCAAATTGCCTATGTGAAGATGATGCCTCCCGAACGCCCATCCAATCCCGCCGCCCGCCATGATGGCTGGCGCACGCTGCAACGGTTCCTTCCCTATCTCTGGCCCCGCGACAATCCCGGTCTGCGGCGCCGGATCGTGGTGGCCTGCCTGTTCATCCTGGCCTCGACGGGGGTGCAGCTGACGCTGCCCTACCTGCTCAAGTGGGCGGTCGATGCGATGAACATGAGCGGGCCCCGGCTGGGCATGGTGGCGATGTGGACGGTGCTGGGCTACAGCGCCGGGCGCTTCCTGGGCCTTGCCTTCGACAACTTGCGCAACATCGTGTTCGAGCGCGTGGGGCAGGACGCCACGCGGGCGCTGGCCGAACATGTCTTTGCCCAGCTTCACCGCCTTTCGCTGCGCTTCCATCTCGCCCGCCGCACCGGCGAGGTGACCAAGACCATCGAGCGCGGAACCAAGAGCATCGACACGATGCTCTATTTCATGCTGTTCAACATCGCCCCCACCATCCTGCAACTGGTGGTCGTGGCGGTGATCTTCTGGGTCACGTTCGGATGGGGACTGGTCATGGCCACCGCGCTGGCGGTGGCGGCCTATATCTGGGTGACGCGCACGATCACCGAATGGCGCACGCAATTGCGCGAGAAGATGAACCGGCTCGACGGGCAGGCGCTTTCGCGCGCAGTGGATTCGCTGCTCAACTACGAGACGGTCAAGTATTTCGGGGCCGAAAAGCGCGAGGAAGCCCGCTATGGACAGGCCGCGCGCGCCTATGCCGAGGCAGCGGTTGCCAGCGAGAACAGCCTGGGCCTGCTCAACATCGCGCAAGGGCTGGTGGTCAACCTGCTGATGGCAGGCGCGCTGGCCTATACCGTGTGGGGCTGGTGGCACGGGCAGTTCACCGCCGGGCAACTGGTCTTCGTGCAGACCTACCTGACGCAGCTGTTCCGCCCGCTCGACATGCTCGGCATGGTCTATCGCACGATCCGGCAGGGGCTGATCGACATGGCCGAGATGTTCCGCCTGATCGATACCCAGGTCGAAGTGGCCGATGCGCCCGGCGCGCCCGCGCTGGTGGTGCGCCACCCCTCGATCGTGTTCGACAACGTGGTCTTCGGCTATGATCCGGGGCGCACGATCCTCCACGGCCTCTCGTTCGAGGTGCCAGCGGGCAGCCGCGTGGCCATCGTCGGGCCATCGGGGGCGGGCAAGTCGACCATCGGGCGGCTGCTGTTCCGCTTCTACGATCCGCTTGCGGGCCGCATCCTGATCGACGGGCAGGACATTTCGGGCGTGACGCAGGCGAGCCTGCGTGCGGCCATCGGCATCGTGCCGCAGGATTCGGTCCTGTTCAACGACACCATCGGCTACAACATCGCCTATGGCCGCGAAGGGGCCGATGCCGCCGCCGTCGAGGAAGCCGCACGGGGCGCGGCCATCGCCGATTTCATCGCCCGCCTGCCCCAGGGCCTCGACACCGAAGTGGGCGAGCGCGGGCTCAAGCTTTCGGGCGGCGAGAAGCAGCGCGTGGCGATTGCCCGCACGCTGGTGAAGAACCCGCCGATCCTGCTGTTCGACGAGGCGACCAGCGCGCTCGACACCCGCACCGAACAGGACATTCTCCACACCCTGCGCGCGGTCGCCGCCAACCGCACGACCCTCTCGATCGCCCACCGCCTCTCGACGATCGCCGACAGCGACGTGATTCTCGTGCTCGATCAGGGCCGTCTGGCCGAACAGGGCAGCCACGCCGACCTGCTGCGCGCAGGCGGGCTCTATGCCGAAATGTGGGCGCGACAGGCCGCCGAAGGGGAAGAGGCTGAAGCCGTGGCGGGAGCAGTTGCGGGGGCAGCAGGGGCCTAGCTCCCCAGCCGGGCCGACCCGCCACCGGTTGTGCAATGCACCAATTGCTGCAATAAACCTTGCGGGTGCAGCATCCCGGACGGGATGGGCAGGTTCGTACACCGGTCGGGCCGCCGGTGGTGAAAACCATGCCTGGAGACTTGCGCCCGTGATCCGCGTCCATAGCCTGCTTCGTTGGTGGCGTGCCCATATCGACCGGGACATCGACCACCCGGCCGTCGTGCGCCGCGTTTTCGAGGAAAGCGCCTGGACGCCCCGCTTCATCTTCATGGTGGTGATGTCGGCGGGCATTGCCGAGCTGGGCCTGCTGCAATCCTCGCCTGCGGTGGTCATCGGGGCCATGCTGATCTCGCCCCTGATGGGGCCGATCATGGGGCTGGGGTTCGGCCTCGCGCTGTTCGATTTCGCCAGCCTGCGCCGCTCGGCGCTGGCGCTGGGGCTGGCGGTTCCGCTCGCGGTGGCCTTCACCGCGCTGATCGTCGTGTGCTCGCCGCTCAAGTCGGCCACGCCGGAAATTCTCGCGCGGACCAAGCCCAACCTGTTCGACCTGATGGTGGCGCTGTTTTCCGCGCTGGCGGGCACGTTTGCGCTGATCCGGGGCAAGGGCGAAACCATCGTGGGCGTGGCCATCGCCACCGCGCTGATGCCGCCTCTGGCCACGGTGGGCTTTGGCCTGGCCACGGGCAATGGCGCCATCGCCTGGGGCGCGGGCGCCCTGTTTGCCACCAACTTCGTGACGATCGCGCTCTCGGCCACGATCATGGCGCAGATCTATGGTTTTGGCCATCGCCTCTCCACGCACCAGACATGGTTGCAGACCGGGCTCCTGCTGGGGGCTTTCATCATCATGGCGATCCCGCTGGGGCTGGCCCTGCAACATATCGCGGGCGAGGCGGTGACCACCAGCCAGGTCCGCTCGGCGCTGGCCGAGGCGACGGGCCGCGATGCCCGCATCACCCAGCTCGACATCGATTTCCAGAGCACGCCGCTGGCCGTTCGCGCGGTGATCCTCACCCCGCGCCAGAATGCCGTCTCGAACGAGCAACTCGCCACAGCCCTTGAAACCCGGCTGGGCCGCCCAGTCGCGCTTCAGGCCGACGAGGTGCTGATCGCCCCCTCGTCCAACGGGCTGGACGAAGCGCGCAGCGCCCTTGCCCGCGCGCAGGACCTGCAAATGCAGGAACGCCAGACCGAGCGGATGAAAGCCCTGCTCGCGCTGGCCGCCGGGACCGCGCCCGACGACGTGCTGATCGACCGCGACGGACGCCGCGCCCTGGTAGCGGCCCGCCCCCTGCCCGGTGCAGGACTGGCCAGCTATCGCGAACTGGAAGCCCGCATCGCACGCATGGCCGATGGCTGGACGGTGACAGTCACGCCGCCCGCCGGGCTGGCCCTGCTGCCGATCCGGCAGGCGCCAGCCAAGCCAACGCCGGACAGACATGCCCCGGATACCCAGACCCCGGCCCCGCCCGCGTTGTCGCAGGACGCGCAAGATGCCCTCGCCGTCGACCTGTGGGCCGCAAGGCGCTGGAACTGGGAGGCCCTTGGCATTCCCGGCTGGGTCGAAACCCCGCCCCCGGCCCCTTCTCCGGCCCAGAGCGAGGCCCAGGCCATCGGCAAGGCCGCAACGGAGGCAGGTCTTGCCCCCGTTCCGGGCGGTTCGCGCAAGGGCGGCATGATCCTGCTCGCGCCCATGCCGAAGGGGGAATGACGCCATGTATGGAAACACGCCGACCCTGGGGCTTTTGCTGCTGATTGCCTGTCTGGTGGCCATCGTGTGCCGCCGGCTGGGCCAGCCGTTCACCATCGGGCTGGTGCTGGCCGGCATCGGCTTAAGCATTTCGGGCTACAAGAGCGGCATCACGCTGACCCCCGAACTCGTGTTCAGCGTGTTGCTGCCCCCGCTCGTGTTCGAGGCCGCGCTCCATCTGGGCTGGGGGCAGTTCCGCCGCGAAGGCGCACTGGTGCTCAGCCTCGCCTTTGGCGGCACCCTGCTGTCGGCAGGCGTGGTGGCGGGCGGCATGCACTGGCTGGCCGGCTGGGGCTGGCCCGCCTCGCTGCTGTTCGGAAGCCTGATCGCGGCGACCGACCCGGTGTCGGTGATCGCCATGATGAAGGAGCAGCACGCCGACAAGCGCCTGCGTTTCCTGATGGAGGCCGAAAGCCTGATCAACGACGGTGCCGCCGCCGTGCTGTTCGCGCTGGTCGCCGCATGGGTGGCAGGATCGGCCACGAGCCCGGCCGGCATCGCCATGACCCTGATCAGCACCGTGGGCGGCGGGGTCGCGCTCGGGCTGGCCGTGGCCGGGGGGCTCCTGCTGATTGCCGGGCGCTCCGATGATCATCTGGTCGAAACCACCCTGACCGTGCTGGCTGCCTATGGCTCGTTCATGCTGGCCGAGGACCTGCATGTCTCGGGCGTGCTGGCCACGCTTTCGGCGGGGATGCTGATCGGCAACCGGGGCCAGCGCCGGGCCTTGAGCGAGGTGGGCGGCAGGGCCATCATCCGGTTCTGGGAATTCGCGGCCTTTCTGGCCAATTCGGTCGTGTTCCTGCTGATCGGCAGCCGCGAGGCAGCCCAGCCCATCGCCGCCTTCTGGCTTCCCGCCGTGATCGGAACAGTGACCGTTCTGGCCGGGCGCGCGGCGGCGATCTATCCGATCACGCCGTTCTTCGCCAGAACCCGCATGGCGACGGACAAGCTCACCCGCCACATCCTGTTCTGGGGCGGCCTGCGCGGAGCCATGGCGCTCGCACTGGCACTCGGCGCCCCCGAAAGCCTGCCCGAACACGATGCGCTGGTCAGCGTGGCCTTCGCGGTGGTCGCTTTCTCGATCTTCGTCCAGGGGCTGACGATGCCCTTGCTGCTGCGCAAGAGCGCCACACCATGAATCAGGCGCGACCATGACCAATATCGTCCTCATTCTGGGCAGTCTGGCCATGGCCGCCCTGTGCCTGTCGCCCGCCGTGCTGCGCGCGCGCAGCTGGCGCGCGACGGTCACGCCGCTGGCCTCGATCATCGGCTCGGGCTTTCTGGTGGTGGGGCCGATCCTGGCCGACACCGCCGGGTCGCTGGCCTGGGTCGCGATGGCCGCACTGTGCGCGGCGGGCTACCTGTTCGGGGCGGTGATCCGCTTCAACATTATTCATGTCGAGGCCAACCTCGCCCATCTGCCACGCCGGGCGGCCTTTCTCGAAAAGGCCTCGAACACCGCCCTCTCGCTCGCCTATTTCGTCTCGGTCGCCTATTATCTCAACCTTCTGGCCGCCTTTGCCCTGCGCGCGGCGGGCATCGTCGATCCGTTCGCGATCCGCCTGCTGGCCAGCACGATCATCGTGGTCATCGGCATCATCGGCGGGCGCGGCGGGCTTCATGCGCTCGAACGGCTCGAAGTGGGCACGGTGGGGATCAAGCTGTCGGTGATCGGCGGGCTGATGCTGGCGCTGGGGCTGGCCTATGCGATCGCCTGGCAGCACCACGCGCTGATCACCGCGACCAGCACCCGAACCCCGACACAGGCGCTGCGGACCGTGCTCGGGCTGGTCATCCTCGTGCAGGGGTTCGAGACATCGCGCTATCTCGGCGCGGCCTATGACCCGGACTTGCGCGTGCGCACGATGCGCCATGCCCAGTGGATCTCGACAGCCATCTATATCGGCTTCGTGTTCCTGCTCACGAACCTGTTTCGCGACGGGCTCGGCCCTTCGGGCGGCGAGACGGAAATCATCGACATGGTGCGCCCGCTCGGCTGGGCAGTCGTCCCCCTGCTCACGCTGGCGGCCATCGCCTCGCAATCCTCGGCGGCGGTCGCCGACATGAACGGCGCCGGGGGGCTGCTCCACGAGGTTTCATCGGGGCGGATTCCGGTCAGGCTGGGCAATGCGGCCACGGCCCTCGCCTCGCTGACGATCACCTGGAGCGGCGACATCTACCAGATCATCACCTGGGCATCGCAGGCTTTCGTCGCCTATTACGGCCTGCAATCGGTTCAGGCCGCCCTGTGGGCCGCGCGCCTCGGGCAATGGGCGCGCGTCGCCCTGTTCTGTGGCGCCATCGGCCTGTCGGTGCTGGTGATCGCATGGGCGGTTCCGGCAGGCGCCTGAGAAGGGCGCTTCAGCCCGCCGGGTTTTCCCGCCTCACTTCACCACGTCGGCGCCGTGCCAGACCACGGCCTGGGCCACCTTGATGCAGTCCATGCCGCCGTCATAGGTCATCGAGGGCGATCCATAGAGGCGCCAGCCTTGTGCGAGGGCTTCGGACACGCGCTCGCAGAAGGCGCGGTCGTCCTTGCCGGTGAGCAGGCGGTAGATCGGGCGGTCGTCGGGGGTGGTGTGCATGGGGGTATTCTAGAGCGGGTGGAAGGCTTGCGGCAAGGGGCCCCCTCCACCACGCGTTCCGCGCGGTCCCCCTCCCCGCAAGCGGGGAGGATCTGATCCTCCCCATGAAATGGGGAGGGGGACCGCCCGCGCAGCGGGTGGTGGAGGGGGCGAGCCCTCAGAGAATGTACTTCGACAGGTCCGCGTTGGCGGCCAGCCCGCCCAGACGCTCCGCCACATAGGCCTCGTCGATGGCGACGGTCGTGCCCACGCGGTCCTCGGCATCGAAGCTGACTTCTTCGAGCAGCTTTTCCATGACCGTCTGCAAGCGACGGGCGCCGATGTTCTCGACCGTCTCGTTCACTTGCGCCGCGGTGCGGGCAATCGCGCGCACGGCTTGCGGCGTGAAATCGAGGGTGACCTGCTCGGTCGCCAGCAGCGCGCGGTACTGTTCGACGAGATTGGCGCGGGTTTCGGCCAGAATCCGCACGAAATCGTCCTCGCTCAGCGCCTTCAACTCAACGCGGATCGGCAGGCGGCCTTGCAGTTCGGGCAGCATGTCCGAAGGCTTGGCCACATGGAACGCGCCCGAGGCGATGAACAGCACGTGGTCGGTCTTCATCGGGCCATACTTGGTGGCCACCGTCGTCCCCTCGATCAGGGGCAGGAGGTCGCGCTGCACGCCCTCGCGGCTGACCGAGCCGCCGCGCACGTCGGACACCGCGATCTTGTCGATCTCGTCGAGGAAGACGATACCGTTGGTCTCCGCATTCTGGAGCGCCACGCGGGCCACGTCGTCCTGGTCCATGCGCTTTTCGGACTCTTCATCGACCAGCTTGTCCCAGGCATCGGCCACGCGCATCTTGCGGCGCTTGAGCGCCTGACGGCCAAAGGCCTTGCCCATCATGTCCGACAGGTTGATCATGCCCAGATTGCCGCCCATGCCGGGGATCTCCATCGACGCGGAGGGCTGGTCCTCCACCTCGATTTCCACCTCGACATCGTTCATCGCGCCTTCGGACAGGCGCTGGCGGAAGCTTTCGCGGGTGGCCTCGCTGGCCCCATCACCGACAAGAGCCTTGAGCAGGCGGTCCATCGCCGCCTTGCTGGCCGCCTCGCGCACGGATTCGCGGCGGCGTTCCTTTTCAAGGCGGACGGCTTCCTCAGCCAGATCGCGGGCGATCTGCTCGACATCGCGGCCGACATAGCCGACCTCGGTGAACTTGGTCGCCTCGACCTTGACGAAGGGCGCATCGGCCAGCTTGGCCAGACGGCGGCTGATCTCGGTCTTGCCGCAGCCCGTGGGCCCGATCATCAGGATGTTCTTGGGAGACACCTCGTCGCGCAGGTCTGCCGAGAGGTGCTGGCGGCGCCAGCGGTTGCGCAGGGCCACGGCCACCGCGCGCTTGGCTTCGGTCTGGCCGACGATATGGGCGTCGAGCGCGCGGACGATGGCCTTGGGGGTCAGGGTATCGAGCATCAGATTTCTTCCAGGGTCACGCGGTCGTTGGTGAACACGCAGATTTCGGCAGCCACCTGCATGGCGCGGCGGGCGATCTTCTCGGGGTCGTCCTCGTAGGCATCGAGCGCGCGCGCCGCCGAGAGCGCATAGTTGCCGCCCGAACCGATCGCAGTAATCCCGCCTTCGGGTTCGAGCACGTCGCCATTGCCGGTGAGCACCAGCAGCGTCTCGGCATCGGCCACGATCATCAGGGCTTCGAGGTTGCGCAGATATTTGTCGGTGCGCCAGTCCTTGGCGAGTTCGACGGCGGCGCGCATGAGCTGGCCGCGATGCTGTTCCAGCTTGCGTTCGAGCCGCTCGAACAGGGTGAAGGCATCCGCCGTCGCCCCGGCAAACCCGGCGATCACCTTGCCATCGCCGATGCGCCGCACCTTGCGCGCATTGGGCTTCATGACGGTGTTGCCCATGGAAACCTGGCCATCGCCCGCGATCACGGTGCGGCCGTTCTTCTTCACCCCGATGATGGTGGTGCCGTGCCACTGGACCAGGCCGTGGCTCGCCTTGCTGTCGTTCATGGCCGCGATATGGGATCGCGCAGCCAGCATTCAAGCGGGCGAGGCATGAGGGTGGGGCAAGCGGGTGGGGCAAGCGGGCTCCCCCGAGCCGCCTTCCGGTTACAGCTTGCAGGCGTAGAGGAATTCCGGGTCGCAGTGGGTGCCCACCCAGAATTCGATGTCGGCGATCTTGGCAAAGCCGAAGCGGTGGTAGAACCGCTGGGCCTCGGGGTTGTCGCTGTAGACCGTCAACTGGATCTCGTCGGCGCCCTGCGTGCGGGCCTGCGCGATGGCCCAGTCCATCAGGCGGCGCCCCAGCCCGCCGCCCAGCCGCGCGGGATCGGTGTAGAGCTGCTTCAATTCGAGCGGGCGGGTGGACGTGCTGAATTCGCGCGGCAGCGTGCTGTCGAGAACGAGCTTGCAGAACGCGACCAGCGCGCCCTCTTCCTCGATCACCGCGATGCGCATGCCCGGATCGGCCAGTTGGCGCGCGGTCGTCGCGTCGCTGTGCGCCTCTTCCATGAAGGCGGCAAAATCCGCCGGATCATAGAGATGCTCGAACTTGGCGGCCACCGCCCGGCGCGCGAGCGCGGCCAGCGGCAGGGCATCATCGGGGGTGGCAAGGCGCAGCACGGGCGAGGAAGCGGTGGTCATGGCGCTCGCATAGCCCCCGCCCGGCCTCTTGACCAGATGGCCCCAACGCCCCCAATTCAGCCCGCAGGCTTGGGCGCCACCGGAGCGGGAGTCTTGTCCTTGGGGGGCCGCGTATAGGGCACGAACTTGTCGAGGCCGACAAAGCCGCGCCAGAACCCGCTGGTCCGGTCGCGCAACTGGATCGTATCGACCGAGCAGAGCTGCGCACTGGTCAGGCGGGTGACCAATATGTCGTCGCTGCGCAACTGGTCGGCGCCCAGCCGGGGCTTTTGCAGATAGAGCGTGCTGCCCGCATCATAGAGGATGCCGATCCCCTCGAAAATCTGCGAGCGGGACACGGTGGGCATATAGATGCAGTCGACCGGCTTGCCCGCCTCGCGCCCGGCCAGCGCCTTGTCGAGCTGCTCCTGCGGGGTCAGCCGAGGCTTGGCCTGAACAGCCGGTCCGGCCAGGGCCAGACCGCCCACGGCCAGCGAAACAGCGAGTAACCGGGCCAGCTTCGTCATGATACGCCTCGATTTCTGTGCGGTTCACGAAATGTCGAAGAGGCTTATATCCGATATGGGCTGAACCGGGCGTGAAAAAAGATGTCCTGCGCCCGGTTCCACATCCTGTTCAGGCCGTGCCGCCCACCGTCAGCCCGTCGACCAGAACGCTGGGCTGGCCCACGCCGGCCGGCACGCTCTGCCCGCTCTTGCCGCACATGCCCACGCCCTCGTCGAGCGCGAAATCGTTGCCGATGCCGATCATCTTGTTGAGCACGGTCGGCCCGTCGCCGATCAGGGTCGCGCCCTTGATCGGGTCGCCCAGCTTGCCATCCCTGACCATATAGGCCTCGGTGCAGCTGAACACGAACTTGCCGCTGGTGATGTCGACCTGCCCGCCGCCAAACGACTTGGCAAAGATGCCGTTCTTCACGCGCGAGAGCAGTTCCGCCGGGTCGTCCTGTCCGCCGCGCATGAAGGTGTTGGTCATGCGCGGCAGCGGCGCATGGGCATAGCTTTCGCGACGGCCATTGCCGGTCGGCGCCACACCCATCAGCCGCGCGCTCAGCCGGTCGTGGATATACCCCTTGAGCACGCCGTCCTCGATCAGCACGTTTTCCTGCGTGGGCGTGCCCTCGTCGTCGATCGAGAGCGAGCCGCGCCGCCCCTGCCCGCCCAGCCCCAGCAGCGTGCCATCATCGACCACGGTGACGCCCGGCGCTGCCACGCGCTGGCCGATGCGGCCCGAAAAGGCGCTGGTGCCCTTGCGGTTGAAATCGCCCTCAAGCCCATGGCCGACCGCCTCGTGCAGCAAGACGCCGGGCCAGCCGGGGCCGACCAGCACGGTCATCTCGCCCGCAGGGGCCGCCACTGCCGAAAGGTTGACGCGGGCCTGGTGCAGCGCCTCGTCGATCCCGCGATTCCAGGTTTCGGGCAGCAGCAGGTCGTCATAAAGGCGCCGCCCGCCGATCCCGAACGAGCCGGTCTCGCGCCGCCCGTTCTCCTCGACCACCACGCTGATGTTCAAACGCACGAGCGGGCGCACATCGTGGGCCACGAAGCCATCGGCGCGCACGATCTCGACCACCGACCACGAGCCCGAGAGCGAGGCCGAGACCTGCACCACGCGCGGATCACGCGCACGGGCCGCCGCGTCGATCTCTTCGAGCAGGCGCACCTTGGTTTCAAACGGCACCTGATCGAGCGGCGAGGCATCGGTATAGAGATGGCGGTTGTTGTGGCGCGGGGGCGGCGCGGGCTGGCCCTTGGCGGGGTCGAGCAGGCGCAGCGTCTCGCCCGCGCGCGCAATGGCGGCGGCGGTCAGCGCATTGGCATGGGCAAAGCCGGTCATCTCACCCGAGACCCCGCGCAGGCCGAACCCGGCATCGCGCGAATAGTCGGCGGTCTTGAGGCGCCCGTCGTCGAAGCCGAAGCTCTCGCTCGCCACGAATTGCAGGAACAGCTCGCCATCGTCGCAAGCCGAAAGCGACTCGCGCGTGAGGCGCAAGGCATCCTCGGGCGTGAGCTGGCCGGGGCGGTAGAGCAGCGAGCGGGTATCGGCAGAAAGGGTCATCGCGCCGATATAGGCATCCGCCCGCCACTTAGCCAGCGACTGTTGCGCCAGCGCCTGGTGGGCCAGCGGATGCTGTCATGAAAAAAGGGACGCCGCAGCGCCCCTGATCAGGCCCTCAGGCCGCCTTGGTTTCGCCGGTGGTGTCGGCAGGCCCGCCCTTGAGCACGAAGCGACGGTCGCAATAGCCGCATTCGACATAGCCCTTTTCGTCGATTTCAAGCCAGACGCGCGGGTGGCCGAGCGCGGAAGGCTTGAACGAGCCGTTGGAACGGATGCCGCTGGCCCCATCGCAGCTCACGCGGGTGGCATCGGTGAAGATCGTTTCGGGTGGCTGGATCATGGCCGAGCCGGTTAGCAAATGCGCGCGATGCACACAATTGCCGTTTTATCCGGGCAGATGCAGTTTTGACCGATCAGAAGCCTTTACCTCGCGTCCATCCACAGGCAGGAAGCCCCCATGCTGTCCCCCGCCACCCCGCACCACCCCGCGATCATCACCGACGAACCGGCCATCCGCATCCGCGATCTGGCCAAGGAATATGCCGCCACCGGCAAGTCGCCGGCCAAGCGCGCGCTGCAAGGGGTGAGCTTCGACGTGCCGCGCGGGCAGATCTTCGGCCTGCTCGGCCCCAATGGCGCGGGCAAGTCGACCCTGATCAACACGCTGGCGGGCCTCGTGCTCAAGTCCTCGGGCACGGTCGAGATCTGGGGCCACGACATCGACACCGACCGCCGCAACGCCAAGGCGGCCATCGGCATCGTGCCGCAGGAAATCGTGTTCGACCCGTTCTTCACCCCGATCGAGGTGCTCGACATCCAGGCCGGGCTCTATGGCGTGCCCAAGCACCTGCGCCGCTCGATGGACCTGCTCAAGGCGGTCCATCTGGCCGACAAGGCGCGCGCCTATTCGCGCTCGCTCTCGGGCGGCATGAAGCGCCGCCTGCTGATCGCCAAGGCGATGGTCCACACTCCCCCGGTCCTCGTGCTCGACGAGCCGACCGCCGGGGTCGATGTCGAACTGCGCCGCCAGTTGTGGGAACTGGTGTCCGAACTGAACGCCGGGGGCGTGACGGTGGTGCTCACCACGCACTACCTCGAAGAGGCCGAGCAGCTGTGCGACCGCATCGCGATCATCAACCACGGCCAGCTGATCACCAACAAGCCCACCCGCGAACTGGTGGGCATGGCGCGCGAGAAAGTCGTCGTGCTCACGCTCGACAGGCCGCTGGCGCAGGCCCCGCAGCACCCGGCCTTCCTCAAGGCCGTGCTCAACGACCGGCAGGTCGAGATCACCTATAACAAGGACCGCAGCAACGCGGGTGAAGTGCTCGGGCTGGTCCAGGCCATGGGCGTGAACATCATCGACGTGTCCACCCGCGAGGCCGATCTGGAAGATGTCTTCGTCCGCCTGACCGCTCAAAGCTGAAGGCCAAAGACCGGCGGACCTGAAGATCGGCCCGTTTCAAGGATCGGCCCGCTTGAGGATCAACCGTCCGGGACGCCCCCTCGGACCGTACGGTTTTGATTAACGCAATCAGGTCAAGGAACAGCCCCCGGCCGTCGGAATGGCGCGCCGGGGCAGGCCCGCTCGTGCCTAGTTTCCGGTGCCGCCTTCCAGTTCATCCACGCTGCGCCAGCCGCCACCGGACCGGCGAAAGACCGGTTTGCCACAATGGGTGCAATCCGACGTGTAATGGAAACCATCCCAGACTACATTCCTGCGCTGTGGGCGATGGCGGTTGAACAGGCAGAGAACGCGACCGAAAAGCATGATGACTTCGACTCCGGGTGGAAAAGGGCGGACCCCGTGAACACTAACTTTCGATCATGAAGAAATGAAATTAAATTATCGTTAGTAACTAACCAAAGTTAGTGCACACTCCCCGGCAGGCCCGCCACCGCGCCAAAAACCGCTGCAAACCCAAAACCCTTTGCAAACTGCGCGTCACAGGCCCAAGAGGCCCGCGTGATGACCAGACCCACCCTCATCGCCTGCGGAGCCCGTCCATGAACGCGCCCGACGTCCTCATCATCGGCTCGGGCGCCGCCGGCCTTACCGCCGCGCTCGTGCTCGCAGAGCGCTGCAAGGTGCTCGTCGTGGCCAAGGGCCGACTCGACGGCGGCTCGACCGCCTGGGCCCAGGGCGGGATCGCCGCCGTGCTCGATGAAGGCGACACCTTCGAGGATCACATCCGCGACACGATGATCGCCGGGTGCGGCCTCAACCGCCGCGAGAGCGTCGAATATGTCGTCGAACACGCGCCGCAAGCCATCGCCAGCCTCGCGCGGATCGGTGTCCCCTTCAACGAGGAAGCCGGCAGCCTCCACCTCACCCGCGAAGGCGGCCACTCGCACCGCCGCATCGTCCATGTCGACGATGCCACGGGCGCGGCTGTCCAGCAGGCGCTGATCAAGGCGGCCACGGCCCACCCGAACATCACGCTCAAGCCCGACATGGTCGCCATCGACCTCGTCACCGACCGCCACCGCACGGCGCCTGCCGGTGATCGCCGGGTCTGGGGCGTCTATGCGCTCAACGCGGCGACCGGCAAGGTCGAGTGCCTGACCGCGCGCGCGACGATCCTGGCGACCGGAGGCGCGGGCCGCACCTATCTGTTCAGCACCGCCCCGCGCGGAGCCACGGGCGATGGCATCGCGATGGCCTGGCGCGCCGGGTGCCGGGTCTCGAACATGGAATTCATGCAGTTCCACCCGACCTGCCTCTATCACCGCGACGTCAAGAACTTCCTGATCACCGAGGCGGTGCGCGGCGAAGGCGGACACCTGAAGATCCCCCCCGGCTATCCGGGCGAGGGCGAGCGGTTCATGCCCCGCTTCGACCCGCGCGAGGAACTGGCCCCGCGCGATGTCGTCGCGCGCGCGATCGACCACGAGATCAAGCGCCTCGGGCTCGACTATGTCCACCTCGACATCAGCCACAAGGACCCCGACTTCGTGCGCGGGCACTTCCCCAATATCCACGAGCGCCTGCTCGGGCTGGGCATCGACATGACGCGCGAGCCGATCCCGGTCGTGCCTGCCCAGCACTATACCTGCGGGGGCGTGCTGGTCGATCTGGCGGGCCGGACGGATCTGGCCGGGCTCTATGCGGTGGGCGAATGCTCGGAAAGCGGGCTCCACGGGGCCAATCGCCTGGCCTCGAACAGCCTGCTCGAATGCTTCGTGTTCGGCGATGCGGCCGCGCGCGACATTCTGGCCCGCTGGGACGATTTCGCCCCCCCGCCCGACGTGCGCGCGTGGGACGACAGCCGGGTCGCCGATTCCGACGAGGAAGTGGTGATCAAGCAGAACTGGACCGAACTGCGCCGCTTCATGTGGAACTATGTGGGCATCGTGCGCACCAACAAGCGCCTCGAACGCGCCGCGCACCGCATCAAGCTGCTCAAGAACGAGGTCAACGAGTACTACGGCAACGTGCGCGTGACCGCCGACCTGATCGAGCTGCGCAACCTGCTCCAGGCTGCCGACCTCATCGTGAAAAGCGCCCGCGCCCGCCGCGAAAGCCGGGGCCTGCACTACAACCAGGACTACCCCGAGGCCCAGCCCGCCGCGCGCGAGACGATTCTGGTTCCCAACTGAGAAACACCCTTGCCAGCCCCCTTGTGCCCACCGCACAGGGAGGACTGAATGAAATCCGGCGGGATTATAAAATCCAAATCCCGCCGGATTTCACTCCCGTAAACGCCGCCTACCAGAAATGGCGGCCCAGATAGATCAGCACGAGCGCGCCCACCACCGAGGCCAGGCACCCGGCCCGGTTGAACCCTTCGCCCACCGTGCCGCGCCCGGCCAGGCTCGAAGCCAGCCCCGCCACCAGCGCCCCGCCGATCCCCAGCAGGATCGTGCGCGCCAGCCCCATGTCGACCGCGCCGGGATAGAGCACGCGGGCGGCCAACCCCACCAGCAGACCCGAAAGCAACATCGAGAGAATATCACCCAAGGGGCATCACCTTTCCTGTTTTTTGCATTGGCTGCGTAAACCACTATGCCGGGGATAAACGCACTCGAAAAATATATTTCGCGAAGGGCAATTTCCCCTTGCATCCTTCGTTCGCCAAGGATTGCCGCGCGTCGCGCCCGCTCACGCCTTGCCCGCTTATCTTCGCGCCCACCCGGATAGGGATCGAACCCTCTTGCGCGGGCGAAAAGATACCCATACTACACCACCTGTTGTGGTCGCAGTGATCGCCACCAACCAAACCTAGTCAGACGTCGGGAGACCCCGCAAGGGGGACACGGACCATCCGCCAATCGGCGGACCCGTTGGCGTCGCTGCGTTTTTGGGCTCGTGCGGCACTGCACCATGACGGAAGGAGGCGTATCGTTCTTCTTCTGTTTCGATTTTGGCATGACCCTTGCGAAGGCTTCGAACGAGCGATGGCTCCGATGAGGCTCTGGCAGGGGCTGTCGCGGTCTGGGCCGTTGCAGGCAGCACCTGCTGCCACGCGGCCTGTGAACGGGTGTCTTTTGATCCGGTCCGTCGGACAAGGGCGGACCTCGTGAACAACGGGGAACGACCATGGACTTGCGGACCGGAGATGCAAACGATGGATTGGCTTGGGTGATGGCGCAGGACGAACTGGGACTGGAAGGCGGCCTGGCCGCGATGGAGCGCAACAATGGCGCTCAGGCAGCGGAAAAGGGTACGACCATGATGGCTGACGACAAGGCCCCGGAAAAGGCACCCTCCACCAGGAAGGCGGCCAAGGCCGCCAAGGCTGCTCCAAACAACACCGGCCCAAACAACGCCGCGACCGCTGCGGTCGAGGCTGCCGCCGCCGATCTGGCCGCTGCGGCCTCGGCGGCGCTGCTCGCCAGCGCGCCCCCGGCTGCCCAGCCGCTCGATTCCAAGGCGGTCAATCCCCGCCGCTTCACGATCCGCACCGACGCCTCGCGCGATGCCAAGCTGACCGCGTTCGGCAAGGAAACCCTCGACGACCGCTACCTGCTGCCCGGCGAGACCTATCAGGATCTGTTTGCCCGCGTGGCCGACGCCTATGCCGACGATGCGGCCCATGCCCAGCGTCTCTACGACTATATCTCGAACCTCTGGTTCATGCCCGCAACGCCGGTTCTCTCGAACGGGGGCACCGGGCGGGGCCTGCCGATCTCGTGCTACCTCAACTCGGTCGAGGACAGCCTCGAAGGCATCGTCAAGACCTGGAACGAGAACGTCTGGCTCGCCTCGCGCGGGGGCGGCATCGGCACGTACTGGGGCAATGTGCGCGGGATCGGCGAGAACGTCGGCCTCAACGGCAAGACCAGCGGCATCATTCCGTTCGTGCGCGTGATGGACAGCCTGACGCTGGCGATCAGCCAGGGCTCGCTGCGCCGTGGCTCGGCGGCCTGCTACCTCGACATCTCGCACCCCGAGATCGAGGAGTTCCTCGAAATCCGCAAGTCGTCGGGCGACTTCAACCGCAAGGCCCTCAACCTGCACCACGGCGTGCTGCTGTCCGACGAATTCATGGAAGCCGTGCGCGACGGCACCGAATTTGCCCTGCGCAGCCCCAAGGACGGCTCGGTGCGCAACAAGCTCGATGCGCGCTCGCTGTTCCAGAAGCTGGTCGAAGTGCGCCTCGCCACGGGCGAGCCCTATATCGTCTTCAACGACACGGTGAACCGCATGATGCCCGCGCATCATCGCGAACTGGGCCTCAAGGTCTCGACCTCGAACCTGTGCTCGGAAATCACCCTGCCCACCGGCATCGACCATCTGGGCAACGACCGCACCGCGGTCTGCTGCCTCTCGTCGCTCAACCTGGAAACCTGGGACGAATGGCAGGGCGACAAGCGCTTTGTCGAAGACGTGCTGCGTTTCCTCGACAATGTGCTTCAGGACTTCATCGACCGCGCGCCCGACGAAATGGCCCGCGCCAAGTATTCGGCAGCGCGCGAACGCTCGGTCGGCATGGGCGTGATGGGCTTCCACTCGTTCCTGCAAAAGAAGGGCATCGGCTTCGAATCGGCCATGGCCAAGGCCTGGAACCTCAAGATGTTCCGCCACATCGCCGCCAAGGCCGACGAGGCCTCGCTGCTGCTGGCCCAGGAACGCGGCCCCTGCCCCGACGCGGCCGACATGGGCTCCATGCAGCGTTTCTCGTGCAAGATGGCGATCGCGCCGACCGCGTCGATCTCGATCATCTGCGGCGGCACCTCGGCCTGCATCGAGCCGATCCCGGCCAACATCTACACGCACAAGACCCTCTCGGGCTCGTTCGTGGTCAAGAACCCCTATCTGGAAAAGCTGCTGCGCGAAAAGTCGAAGGATTCGACCAACGTGTGGAACTCGATCCTCGAACACGGCGGATCGGTCCAGCATCTGGAGTTCCTCTCGGCCGACGAAAAGGCGGTCTACAAGACCAGCTTCGAGATCGACCAGCGCTGGCTGCTCGAATTCGCCGCCGACCGCACGCCCTATATCGACCAGGCGCAGTCGCTGAACCTCTACATCCCGGCCGATGTCGACAAGTGGGACCTGCTGATGCTCCACTTCCAGGCCTGGGAAAAGGGCATCAAGTCGCTCTACTACCTGCGCTCCAAGTCGGTGCAGCGCGCCGGGTTTGCCGGGGGTGTCGAGGCTGACAATACCGCGCAGGCCCGCCGAATCGAACTCGACGTCAAGCAGACCGACTACGAGGAATGCCTGGCCTGCCAGTAATCTGCGCAGCCGTTCAAGCCGCATGAAAATGGCCCGGGAAAGCCAGAACACTTTCCCGGGCCGATTTGCCCCCCACTGGGCGGGGTGTCCAAAAGAGCCCTTTGCCCCGGATTGCGCATTCGCCCAATGATACATATCGGGACATTTCATGACTTGTGCATGCGGCACATCATTCGCCAAAAGCGAATGATTCTCATGAACGTTTTTGGCATGGGAATACCTTGTAGGGGATCAGACAATGCGCAAGTGGCACCGTTGGATTTCGGTGGTTTTCGGAGTTTTCCTGCTGTGGATCGCCATTACCGGCACTCTCAGCCAGATCGTCCCGCTCATGAGCGGCGGCGAAGGACCGCCCAAGACGGAAGCACAGGCCAGCACCCCGGCCAAGCCGGCGTTCGTGTGCCCGCCCGACTACATGTGCCGTCCGCGCCCCAAGGGTGGCGCCCGCTCGATCGTGGGCCTGCTGCACCATCTGCACTCGGGCGAGAGCTTCGGTCCGGTCGGCGTCCTGATCGGCACGCTCTCGGGCTTCGCGATGATCTTCTTCAGCTTCTCGGGGCTGTGGCTCTACATCCAGATGTGGCGCAACCGCAAGAATCGCGCGCTCAAGCCCGGCTGGTTCTGGAAGTAACCCCTTCCCCCAACGGAAAAGGCGCCTCGTACCCTACGACGTGGAGCGAGGCGCCTTCCGGTCGCCAGGGACGACCTCACCGCGAAGGGGACGCGGCTTTCGTACCGGAAGCAGGCTCCCGGATACCGGTTTTTCTGAAACGTTCGGATAGCGCCGCCGCCCTGACGGTCCCGCGCCGACCTCTCGGGACAATGCGCCAGCGCGCCAACCGTTCCCGCGCGTCGCACCCTGTTTTCAACTCCACGGAAAACGGCCCAGCCTGCATGGGCGCCCGCGTGAACCGGGCGCCAGCACACTTGCGCGCCAAGCCCGAATGCGCCCGCCGCGCCGCACAATGCCGCCGCGCCGGCGCACCGCCCTGTCCGGCGACCTGAGCGGGCCCCCGCGCCCCTCGCGCCTTTCAGCGCCTCCCCGTCATTCCCATCTGCCAGAATTCCAACAGGACCACCTCCGATGTCTCTTCTCGAAGCCCGCAAGACCTACAAGCCCTTCGAATATCCCTGGGCCTACGAATACTGGAAGCGCCAGCAGCAGATCCACTGGATGCCCGAGGAAGTGCCGCTGGGCGAAGATTGCCGCGACTGGGCCCAGAAGCTCTCGGACCACGAGCGCAACCTGCTCACCCAGATCTTCCGCTTCTTCACCCAGGCCGACGTGGAAGTGCAGGACTGCTACCACGAGAAGTATGGCCGGGTGTTCAAGCCCACCGAAGTCAAGATGATGCTGGCCTCGTTCTCCAACATGGAAACGATCCACATCGCGGCCTATTCGCACCTGCTCGACACCATCGGCATGCCCGAAAGCGAATATGGCATGTTCCTCGAATACGAGGAAATGAAGGCCAAGCATGACTACATGCAGCAGTTCGGCGTCGATTCGGACGAAGACATCGCGCGCACGCTCGCCATGTTCGGCGGCTTTACCGAAGGCCTCCAGCTCTTCGCTTCGTTCGCGATGCTGATGAACTTCCCGCGCTTCAACAAGATGAAGGGCATGGGCCAGATCGTTTCGTGGTCGGTGCGCGATGAATCGCTCCACTGCGAAGCGATCACCCGCCTGTTCAAGGAATTCTGCGCCGAGCGCCAGTGCCTGACCAAGGCGGTCAAGGAGGACATCCTCGACTGCTGCCAGAAAACCGTCCGCCTCGAAGACGCCTTCATCGACCTGGCCTTCGAACAGGGCCCGGTCCCCGGCATGAGCGCCAAGGAAATCAAGCGCTACATCCGCTACATCGCCGACTGGCGCCTGGGCCAGCTGGGCTTCGACCCGATCTACATGATCGAGGAACACCCGCTGCCCTGGCTGACCCCGCTGCTCAACGGCGTCGAACATGCCAACTTCTTCGAAACCCGCGCCACCGAATATTCGAAGGCGGCCACGCGCGGCAACTGGAACGAAGTCTGGTCCGACTTCGACGGTCGCCGCAAGGCCAAGGCCGCCAATCCGGCCCCGGAAACCATCGAAGTCGACATCGACATGTTCGGTGGCAACGACGTCGCGGCGGAGTGATGCCGCAATGGACAGGGAGTGCAAATCTCCCTGTCCCCCCTATCCGGCTTCTTGGACAAGACCGGGAATCGAGACAAAAAAGCGGGAGCACTTGGCCCCCGCTTTTTTGTCTGGACATATCTGTCATCCGATCTGCTGCACGGTGGAGTCATGAGGGGAACCAGCCTCCCCGGTCCCGCCCTCCTCGGCAAACGCGGCAAGGCAAAAACTGGAGGATTGATCCGATGCCATCGGATCAATCGCTCTAGAAAGCGCGGTCGTGGATGAGGACCGTGAAGGTGGCGAACATGATCTGGACATCGCGCCAGATCGTCCAGCCGTCGAGGTATTCGAGGTCGGCCTGAAGGCGGCCGGACAGGTCGGCTTCGGTGTCGGTGGCGCCGCGGAAGCCGCGAACCTGGGCAAGGCCGGTGAGGCCCGGCTTGAGCGAGTGGCGCTGGTTGTAGCGGGGATCGACTTCCCAGAAGCGCTTCGTGCCGGCCAGGGAGCCCAGGGCGTGCGGGCGCGGGCCCACGATGCTCATGTCGCCGCGCAGGACGTTGATCAACTGGGGGAGTTCGTCGATGCTCGTGCGGCGGATCAGGCGACCGATGCGGGTGATGCGGTCATCGTCCTTGCTGGCCGAGCGGGCGCCCGCGCTGTCGAGCTGGGCCACCCGCATCGAGCGGAACTTGTAGATCCAGAACAGGCGGTTGTTGCGGCCCTGTCGCTGCTGCTTGAAGAAGACCGGGCCCCGGTCTTCGAGCGAGATGAGGAGGGCCACGGTCAGCAGGAGCGGCGCGAGGAACAGGGCGGCGCTGCCCGCGATGGCAAGGTCCATCGCGCGCTTGGTGGCGCGACCGCGCAGGCCCAGCGGCCCGGCCGAGACGACCAGAGACCCGGTATTGTCGATGCGGCGGGCCCCCAGCACGCCCATGGACATCACCGTCTGGTCGATGATCTCGCCCGTGATGTTCGCGCCCTTGAGGGTCATGGCCCATTCCATGCGGCGTTCGGGCGGACAACTGACGAGGACGCGGTCCATGTTGGTCATGAACATGGCCAGGCGGTCGAGCATGTGGGGATCGCTGCGGTTGGGAACCAGCAGGTGATCGCGGGTGCTGATGTGCCAGGCATGCGGGATGCGGACCGGCATGCCGCCATCGTCGAGAATCAGCACGTTCTGCGCCGTGGGGCCGCACAGGCGGGCGATCAGCGGCTGGATCGACGAGCGGACCATCAGCAGCATGAGCGAGCAGGCCGCGAAGTTGGCGCCGATCGAAACGCGCGAGATCTGGTCGGAGACCTTGGCGAAGAAGGCCAGGAAGATCAGCGTGGTGAAAGCGGCAACCAGCGAGATCAGGGCCCGGCGGCGGCTGAAGCGGACGGATGTGAGCGCGGGCAGCGAATAGGCGTCGAAGCTGAGCGCGCCGATCAGGTAGAACGGCAGCAGCAGCAGCAGGTGCTGAAACGCCATCGACAGGCTGCCGTGCAGGGCCGAACCCACGCCCAGCATGCTCCCGGCCAGGGCCAGGCTGTCGGTCGCCATCAACAGCGCATAGCACTGGAGGCGGCGGTGTTCGAGCGAGGGGGCCAGCGGAAGCTTGAGCCGCTCGCGCGGGGAAAGGGTACGCGGATTGGCGCGGGTCGCAGACTGGGCTTCAAGATCGAGCGTCGTCATTTGGAGCCTATCGTCGTCGGGGCGTCTTTTAGTATCAATAAATGCAGGACAATGATCTGCCGGGCAGCAAAAACGACTTTTGCTGCGATGCAATACTTGCATGCTCTTCAAGCATTGGCAAGTATCTCTCCTTAGCGTTTTACGAAAGGTGAGTCGATTGAAAAGACCTAGCGCGACGCGGCGCGCGTAATTTCTGACAGAGCGTGCCAGAGTTGCAGGTCGGCATTGCGGCTGTCGGCCAAAAGGCTGCGATGCAACGAAATCAGCCGTTCGAGCAGACGTTCGAGGCGTTTTCCACGCCAGCGCTTGAGTTGATTGGCCAGATCCGGCTTGTCTCGAAAGAAGACGCGGCGGGCAGCCATTTCCTGTTCGAGGAAACTGTTGATATCGGATCGGGTGCCCAGACGTCCGGCAAGTTGCGCCAATTGTGCGGCGCGCCGTTCAAAGGCCAGAAGAAGCCCCACCGGATTGATGCCCAATTCGCGCGCGCGGGCGAGTTCTGCGCCCATGCGGCGCGAATCGCCCGAGAGGACGGCATTGACCACGGGCATCATGCCGTCGTCCTCGGTGGCGGCGCCCACGGCGTCGAGCGCGGCGGCATCGGCGGTGCGCGGTGATTGCGGGCTGGCGTCGAGGTAGAGGGCGAGCTTCTCGATCTCGCTGCGCGCCATGCGGGTATCGAGCGCGGTGGCGCGGGCGATGCGCTCGGCCAGATCGCCGGTCATCCGCAGGCCCGCCGCGCCCGCCATGTCGCGCACGCTGTCGATCACCGCGCGCATGTCGGGCGGATGGAACATGCCGACCAGCGCATCGGGGCGGTCAGCCAGCAGCTTGGCCACGCGCGACTTGTCGGTGGCCGACGTCGCCACGATCAGCACCGGCCAGCCTTCGACCGGGCTGGACAGCAGGGTTTCGACCGCGTCGAACGTCTCGTCGCCCGCGGTGCGGATGTGAATCTGGCGGCGGTCGCCGAACAGCGAGACCGAGCGGGCCTCGTCGGCGAGGCGGACCGGGTCGCGGCGCAAGTCGGCGCCGGTCATCTCCACGCGCTCGGCCTCGCCCAGCAGGCGCGCAATGCGCGCAGCAGCATCTGCGGCCCCGGCTTCGTCGGGACCGCAGAAGAAGAAGATCCGGCATTCCTGTGCGGCGCGCACCGCCATGCCGGGAAAGGTTTTCTGGGTGGCTTTCACCGCAGGGGGATCAATGTCCGCCGGGGGTGGAAGCGGGAGCGCCACCGGTGCTTTCGCCGCTTTCGCCCTGATCGGACGGCGGCGCCGAGGACGGCGCGGGGATGGGCTGTTCGCCCCGGACGGCGGCGCGCAGGCGCGTGGCCACGCGGGTGACGATCTGGTCGGACAGCTCGCGCGCGAGGTTCTCCTGCGCGGTCTGCTCGGCGGCGATCACCGCATATTCGCTGGACACCACGTCGAGGCCCTCGTCGACCGAGGCCGTGGCGTCGAGCGCGATGGCGCCGGTGTTCAGGTCGACCAGCTGGTAGCGCGCGCGCATCGTGCGGCGTTCGCGGGTGATCGTATCGTCGGACATCTGGCCCAGGCCCTGAAGCTTTTCGTCGAGCCGGACATCGAGGCGATAGCGCGGGTGGTTGCCGTCCGAACCCAGCCGGTCGGCCAGATCGTGGCGCACGAGCCAGCCCGACTTGCCCGGAATCGGGGAAACCTCGACACTGGCAACAGCGGTGGCCACCGCGCCCGAGCCGCCCCCGGCGTACATCGGATGGAGGCCGCAGCCACCGAGCGCGAGCGCAAGGCCCGCGCCCATGGCGCCCGTCAGGGAGAGCGAGAGCTTAGACAACGAGGTTCACCAGTCGGTCGGGCACCACGATCACCTTCTTCACGTCTGCCCCGTCGAGCGCACGCTGCACGTTCTGCGAGGCCAGCGCAAGGCGTTCGAGCTCTTCGCGCGAAGTGCCCTTGGCCACGGTCAGCGTGTCGCGCAGCTTGCCCTTGACCTGCACGGCGACGGTCACTTCGTCGTCCACCAGCAGCGCGGGATCGACTGCGGGCCAGGCGACGTCCGCCACCAGCCCCAGCCCCTGTCCCAGCCCATCGGCGGCGAAGGCTTCTTCGGCCAGATGCGGCATCATCGGCGCGATCAGCAGCAGCAGGGTGCGGATGGCGTCGGTGCGGCTGGCCGAGGGGGCGGCCTTTTCGGTCGCGCCGGTCAGTTCGTAGATGCGCGCGACGGCCTTGTTGAAGCCGAGCGCCTCGATGTCCTGACCGACGGCATGGACGGTCTGGTGGACCTTGCGATCCAGCGTCTTGTCCCGGCCTTCCGCGCCCGCGTCGATCTGGGCGAACAGGCGCCACAGGCGCTGGACGAAGCGCGCGCAGCCCTCGATGCCTGCTTCCGACCACGGCAGGTCGCGCTCGGGCGGGCTGTCGGACAGCATGAACCAGCGGATGGCGTCGGCGCCATAGCGGGCGACGATGTCGTCGGGGTCCACCACGTTCTTCTTGGACTTCGACATCTTGATCACGCGGCCGATCTCGACCGGCTGGCCATCGGCCTTGAGCGTGGCGCCTTCGCCGCTGCGCTCGATGTCGCCCGGCGCATACCAGATCGGCTGGCCATTGGCCGGATCGACGCGCGAATAGGTTTCGTGCGTGACCATCCCTTGCGTGAACAGGCTGCCGAACGGCTCCTTCACATCGACCTTGCCGATGCGGGCGAGGGCGCGGGTCCAGAACCGGGCATAGAGCAAGTGCAGGATCGCGTGCTCGATGCCGCCGATATACTGTTCGACCGGCAGCCACTGCTTGATCTGTTCAGGATCGAACGGACGGTCGGCGGGCTGGCTGGCAAAGCGCAGGAAGTACCACGAGCTGTCGACGAAGGTATCGAGCGTGTCGGTTTCGCGGCGGGCGGCATGGCCGCACTGCGGGCAATCGACATGCTTCCACGTCGGATGGCGGTCGAGCGGGTTGCCCGGCACCGAGAAGTCGACGTCTTCGGGCAGGGTGACCGGCAGGTGCTTCTTGGGCACCGGCACCACGCCGCACACTTCGCAATGGACGAAGGGAATCGGCGTGCCCCAATAGCGCTGGCGGCTCACGCCCCAGTCGCGCAGGCGCCACACGGTCTTGCCCTCGCCCCAGCCTTCGGCCTGGGCGCGACCGATCACGGCAGCCTTGGCCTGCGCCACGCTCATCCCGTCGAGGAACTGCGAGTTGACCAGAATGCCGTCGCCCGCTTCGGCTTCCGTGCCGAACGGCGCATCGGCCTGCGCCACATCGGCGGCGACCACGCGGTGGATCGGCAGGGCGTACTTGGTGGCAAAGTCGAAGTCGCGCTGGTCGTGACCGGGCACGGCCATGATCGCACCCGTGCCATAGTCCATCAGCACGAAATTGGCGATGTAGACCGGCAGCGCCGCGCCGGTGAACGGGTGGGCGGCGGTCAGGCCGGTGTCAAAACCGAGCTTTTCGGCGGTTTCGAGTTCGGCGGCGGTCGTCCCGCCCTGCTTGCACAGCGCGATGAAGTCCTGCGCGGCGGGGTTGCCCGCTGCGGCGGCCTGGGCGACCGGGTGGTCGGCGGCCACGGCCACGAAGCTCGCGCCGAAGATCGTGTCGGGGCGGGTGGTGTAGACCGGCAGGGTCACGCCGTTCGAGAGGGTGAAGCGGAATTCCAGCCCCTGGCTCTTGCCGATCCAGTTTTCCTGCATCAGGCGGACCTTTTCGGGCCACTTGTCGAGGGTGGACAGGCCTTCGAGCAGCTCGTCGGCAAAGTCGGTGATCTTGAGGAACCACTGGTTGAGCTTGCGCTTTTCGACCAGCGCGCCCGAGCGCCAGCCGCGCCCGTCGATCACCTGCTCGTTGGCGAGCACGGTGTGGTCGATCGGGTCCCAGTTGACCGCCGATTCCTTGCGGTAGACGAGGCCACCGGCATAAAGGTCGAGGAACAGGGCCTGTTCGTGGCCATAGTATTCCGGCTCGCAGGTCGCGATCTCGCGGCTCCAGTCGAGCGCGAAGCCCAGACGCTTCAACTGCGCCTTCATGTTGGCGATGTTCTCGCGCGTCCAGCCGCCCGGATGCACGCCCTTTTCCATCGCGGCGTTTTCCGCCGGCATGCCGAATGCGTCCCAGCCCATCGGATGGAGCACTTCGTGCCCGGTCATCTTCTTGTAGCGCGCCAGCACGTCGCCCATCGTGTAGTTGCGCACGTGGCCGATGTGGATGCGCCCCGAAGGATAGGGGAACATCTCGAGCACGTAGCTGCGCGGCTTGGTGCTGGTGTCGTCGGCACGGAACGACTGGGCGTCGTCCCAGGCCTTCTGCCAGCGCAAGTCGGCAGTGGCGGGATCGAAGCGGCCAGAAGCGGGCTGGGTGGAAGCGGGCTGGCCGGGATTGGGCTGGGCAGGAGCGGAAGTCATGGCGCGCTCTTTAGGAAGCGGCACGCCTTATCGCAAGCGCGTGCCGCTTGGGGCGTGCCGCATTGTGGGAGAGGGGGAGAGGGGGAGAGGGGGAGAGGGGAGAGGGGAGAGGGAGGCTGTGTCGGCCCGAAGGCCGACAAAGGCAATCAGAGCGCGCCGGGCAGGGCCTGGCGGCGCAAGTCGCGGGCCTTGGTCAGGATCACGTCTTCCAGCTTCTGGACGGTGGCCGCCTGTACCGGGGCATCGATCCAGCCGCCGTTCCGGGCGACCTGCCGGCTGGCGGTCACGCGCAGGGCGTCGGCGCGCAAGTCCTGATCGAGGATCGAGACGCTGACCTTCATGCGCTCGTTCGGGTCGCGCGGGTTGGTATACCAGTCGGTCACGATCACGCCGCCGTTGCTGTCGGTCTGGAGCAGGGGCATGAACGAGAGCGAATCGAGGCTCGCGCGCCACAGATAGGCGTTGACGCCGATCGTGGTGACCTTGCTGGCGGCCAGCGAGGGATTCTTTTCGAGCTTGGCGACCTTCTTGTTGCCATGGGCCGCACAGCCCGACAGCGCCAGAGCGATGGCGCCAAGGGCAAGCGCCGGGGCCACAGTGATCTTGATTTCGGTGGTTTTGATCCCGGTGGCCTTGGCAATGTGGCGGGCGATGGCGCTGATCGTCACGTCAATCCTGTCCTGTCTGGCAGGGATCTTGCGAAAAACGGCATAACCGCAAGCCCTGCATGATAAAATCGTGTGAGCGCCCGGCCCTCGGGCCCAAGTCTCTGTCACTGCCTCTATCACCCCGACCCCTCGCCCGGCAAGCCGCGTTGCACGCTTGGCGCGCGGGCCGGGCGTGGGGCGGGCCTGGGCGCGCATGGGGGACATGCGGGGCGCGAGGGAGGGGAGAGGTCTGTGCCTGCCTGTCACCACTTGGCCACAGCCAGAAAAATGGTTGTGCGCCTGCGCGCTTGGGATCTGGAAATTGCGGGGGGGCAGGACTAGAAAAGCTCAAGGCGTCATGCCGGTGTCACACTCCTCCTCTTTCCGGGGATGGGTATGGGGCATGAACGGCCCGGATTTGCGGGCAAGAACAGGAAGCAGGCAGGGTCATGAGCGGCAAGGATGGCATCAGGACGGAAGCGGGCGTTTCGCGCCGCGGCGTCGTGCGCCCCTCTTCGCTGCGGCGCGCCCTGCGGGCTCCGCTGCTGGTTGGCGCCTGTGTCGCCGCCGGTCTGGTCATCGCGCCGACCGTCAGCCGCGCTGTCACCGGCACGTTCGCTCCGCTGGCGCAGGCCCGGCTCAGCCAGGTCAGCCTTGCTGCGCGGGGCGGGATCGGCTCGTTCACGCCGGCTTCGGGCGATCCGCGTCTGGCACGGGTCATCACCGTGCGTGGCGTGGCCAACAGCCAGGCTTTCCGCTTCACCCCCGCCGGTTCGGATTCGCGGGCCGAGCGTTCGATCACCGTCGCCGTCCGCGTGAACCCGGAAACCACCGGGGTCATTCTGGTCCGTGGCGTTCTGGGCAATATCGGCACGACGCCGGGCGCCGCTGCGCCGCTGCGCATCGCGCCCAATGCGTTCAACCTGGGCATGGCGCGCGGCTATCAGAGCTTTGCCGTCACCAGCAGCCTTGGCACCAGCGGCACCAGCTTCTCGCGCGATGTCCAGCGCATCGACATGCCCGACCTCAGCCACTTCTCGGCAGCGGGCAAGTCGGTCAGCAGCTCGATCACCTCGGCGACGCCCAGCCGTCTGGCGCCGCGCCTCGCGCTCGACGAAAAGGAACGCACCGGTCGCGCGCCGCGCACGCTCGAAGGACAGGGCGATTATCAGGTGGATTTTGGCGGCAGCTATCGCCTGACCCGCAATCTCGATGTGACGGCGGGCATCCGCTATTCGTCGGAACGGGATCGCCTGCGTCCGCTGACCGATGGCAAGCAGGACAGTCAGGCTGTCTACTTGGGGACGCAGTTCCGATTCTAGGTATTTTTGTTTTTGAGCAAAATCCTGGTCCGATTCGGTTGAAACAAGGCTCGCTCTGGCGGGCCTTTTTATTGACCGAAAGCCCGCGACTCGCCGGTTCCAAAGCCTTTCCGGTCTTTATCAATTCCAGTTTGGGAAATTTATCAATTGCGACGCAGGCGGGTTGCCGCAAGCGTTTCATAATCCTAGCCTAGGGCCATCGAAGCTGGTGAGAACGGGAGTACCAGGAATGACGCGAGTGGCCATCGTGACAGGCGGAACTCGGGGTATTGGCGAAGCGATTTGCCTTGCCCTCCAGGAACAAGGGCGAACCGTCGTCGCGAACTATGCAGGCAACGAGGAGAAGGCGCAGGCTTTCGCTGAACGCACGGGAATCAAGACCTATCGCTGGGACGTCGGCGATTTCGAGGCATCGCAGGAAGGCTGCGCGCGGGTTGCCGCCGAAGTCGGCCCGATCGACATCGTGGTCAACAACGCGGGCATCACCCGCGATGGCGTGCTCCACAAGATGACCTTCGATGACTGGAACGAGGTCATGCGCATCAATCTGGGCGGATGCTTCAACATGGCCAAGGCCACGTTTCCGGGCATGCGCGAGCGCGGCTGGGGCCGGATCGTCAACATCGGCTCGATCAACGGTCAGGCCGGCCAGTATGGTCAGGTGAACTATGCCGCGGCCAAGTCGGGCATTCACGGCTTCACCAAGGCGCTGGCCCAGGAAGGCGCCAAGTATGGCGTGACGGCCAATGCCATCGCGCCCGGCTATATCGACACCGACATGGTGGCCGCCGTGCCTCCGGCGGTGCTCGACAAGATCATCGCCCGCATTCCGGTCGGTCGTCTGGGACAGGCCAGCGAAATCGCGCGGGGGGTGGTTTTCCTGACCTCGGAAGAAGGCGGCTTTGTCACCGGATCGACGATGTCGATCAACGGTGGCCAGCACATGTACTGATTGCCGGGACCGGTCGGCAAGTATGGTGTGACACGGGCCGGGGCGCATTTGCGTTTCGGCCCGGTTCGGCCCAGAACCGGCCCTCACATGACAATTCCCGATCCCATGGCAGTTCCCTATCATCCTCCGGTCAAGCATTCGGTCGAGATCGCCGGGCACAAGACCTCGATCAGTCTCGAACCGCTGTTCTGGGACTGGTTGCGCCGCGAGGCCGCGCGCGAAGGCATGCCGCTCAACGCCCTGATCGCACAGATCGATGCCGAACGAATTGCCAGCCCCACGCCTTCGGGCCTCGCTGGCGCCCTGCGCCTTTGGCTCGCAGCGCGCGCAATGGCAGGACAGGCTGATCAGGAAAGCGCCAGGCACACCCCCTGACGGCCCGCCCCCCTGACCGTCCCACGTCTGGCTGGCGCCAGTGCACGACGCATCGGCATCTCGAACAGGCAATAACTGAGCGCGGCGAGAACCAGCGAGCAGGACATGAAGCGCCCCGGGTTTCCCGGAGGCATTTTCAATTGAGTCATGCAACCATATCGAGGGTCTCTCTGGCTGCATAGTAGTTTGCCTCGGCCTCGGCGGGCGGGATGTAGCCGATGGGGCCGAAAAGGCGCTGGTTGTTGAACCAATCCACCCAGCGCAGGGTTGCTATTTCGACTGCCGATGCGCTTGGCCATGACCTCTGACGCCAGATCACCTCGGTTTTGTAGAGGCCATTGATGGTCTCGGCCAAGGCATTGTCATAGCTGTCGCCGACGCTGCCGACCGATGGTACGAGGTTGGCTTCGGCCAGACGCTGGGTGTAGTTCATGGCGAGATATTGAACGCCCCTGTCGCTATGGTGGATCAGGCCATCTTCCGGCCCTGGCCTGCGGGCTTGTATCGCCTGCTCCAAGGCGTCCAGCACGAAGCCGGCGGTAGCCGACGTGCTGACCTTCCAGCCCACGATCCGGCGGGCATAGGCGTCGATCACGAAAGCTACATAAACGAAGCCGGCCCAGGTGTGGACGTATGTAAAATCGACCACCCACAATGCGTTGGGACGTTCAACGCGGAACTCGCGATTGACTTTATCCAATGGGCACGGGGCTTTCGGATTGCTGACCGTGGTGATCGTCGTCTTGCCACGCCGAGCGCCCGCCAGCCCCATGGCCGCCATCAGGCGCTCCACGGTGCACCGGGCGACAGCCACGCCATCGCGCAGCAACTGGTGCCAAACTTTGCGTGCTCCATAGAGCCCGGAACTGGCCTCGTGGACGCGCTTGATCTGCGCCTTGATCTCGTCATCACGACGGGCACGCGCGGGGCGCCTGCCGGGATCGACCAGGCGACGTGCATGTTCATGGTAGGAGGACGGGGCGATCGCCAACTCATGGCAGATCGGCTCGATACCCAGATCCTCACGATGGGCGTCGATGAACGACATCATCATTTCTCGCGGCGGTCGAGTATCCGTCTTGGTCAAGGGCGAACAGGTTGCCAATCGCGTCCTTCACGCAACAACGTGTTTGCCAGAACGATGATGCGCCGCATGACGGCGGTGATAGCCACCTTCTTTGCTTTCCCTGCATTTACGAACTGCTGATATTTGTCACGGAAATCATGATTGAAGCGAATGGCAACCAACGCAGGCATGTAAATTGCCCGTCGAAGTGATGCCCTACCACCAATAATCCGCTCTTTGCCTTGCCACTTGCCTGACTGTTGCGTCATAGGCGCAAGCCCAGCCAGAGCGGCGATCTTTTTGCTGTCGAGATGTCCAAGCTCTGGCATGTCGATCACCAACGTGGTCGCGGTCAATCTGCCGATCCCGGGAATGGTCATGAGGCGTCTGATGCGCTCATCAAGGGTGCCACGCTGCTGAGCGATCTGCGCAATCACTTGATCCAGGGCTTTGATGTCCGTGTCGATGTCATCGATCCGGCGGCAAAGTTGGTCCTTCACAAGCGGGTTGCTCGCTGTGGCGAGACGCGTCTTTGCGGTGATCTGATCTTTGACCATGGCCCGCCTAGCTGTCAGCAACTCTCTGAGATCATGAATATCTTCGCCTTCAATGCCTTGTGGGGCCAGATCAAGGACCACGCCCATTCGTGCCAACATCCTGGCATCAACGCTGTCGGTCTTGGCCAGACGGCCGATAGCCTGAGCAAAGCGCCGCGCTTGCTTCGGATTGACCTTGATGAAAGGCTGCCCCGCCAAGCTGAGGTATCGTTCAAGCCCACGATGATATGCGCCGGTCGCCTCGAAAACGACCAACACCCCCTTATTCTTACCCAGCCATGTGCATAGCTGGGCGAAACCCTCAACCGTGTTGGGCAGGCTGAGTGCTGCGTCTTGGGAATGCCAAAACGCATCCAGGCGGTCTTTCGACACGTCGATCCCGATGGTATCCTTGGCCATCTCTTCTTTCTACCTTTGCTTGTCGTTCGGGCCCGGAGCCCACGTATCCGTTCAGGTCGTAAGAAAAGACGGAGGCTCGCCAAACTCGACCGCGGTCCTGCAAGACCAAGCTCCGCACGGCGCCGCCTCCGCCACAACCCGGCACCGCAGCTGCGGTGCCGGGTTGTGGCTCCCTTTTGCCTCAGGAGCCGGGAATTCTCATAAGACAAGCTCCGCCATCGCAAAATACGCTGATGCCTTGCGCAGGATCTCGTTGGCGCGCCGCAGTTCCTTGACCTCGCGCTCCAGCAGCTTGAGCCGGGCCTGGTCATCGGCGGCCAGCGCCGCTGGTGCCGTTCGTCGGCTCGCCTCCTCACGGCATCAGCGGCGCAGAGTCTCGGCCGTGCAGCCAATCTTGCTGGCGATCGAGGTCATCGCCTCCCACTCCGAGCCGTAATCGGCGCGATGCTCGCCAACCATGCGCACCGCGCGTTCGCGGACTTCAGGTGAAAACTTGTTCCGGGTCTTGTTCATCACGAAAGCTCCTTCTCACAAATCGGAGCCTCCGGGAAACCCGGGGCGCTTCAGTTCACGAACCATCATTGGTATGTTCTGAAATGCGTCCTCCACCAACGCCGGATCTTCGGCCTTTCCGAAGTACCAACCCTGAAGAAAATCGCACTTCATTGAGGCGAGAAGTTCGGCTTGCGCGCGCGTCTCCACGCCCTCGGCGACGATGGTTTTTCCCAGTTTGTGGCCGATTTCGATAATGCCCTGTACGATGGCCAGATCATCGGGTGCCGAGACGATATTAGCGACGAAGCTTTTATCGATCTTGATGCGGTCGAGCGGCAGCTTCTGCAAATGCGTCAACGAGGCATAACCTGTACCGAAATCATCAAGCGCAATCATGACACCGGCGTCGTGCAAACAATGTAAACCCTTGTGCAGGAGTTCATGACTACGCTCAAGAAACATGCCCTCGGTCACCTCGACGCAAAACCATTCGGGGGGGATACCGGTTTCGCGTGACAGTTCGAAAAATCGGTCGAGGAACTGGTCCGATCGGAAATCGGCATTGGTCAGGTTGATCGCGATGTGGCCGGGTCTAATCCCGAAGTTCCGTAGCTTGACGGCATCTTGAAACACCTGCTCCAACATAAATCTGCCAAGGGCAGCGGCTGTAGATTTGTCCTCAAGCGCTGCCTGAAACATCTCGGGCGTCAGGAGGCCACGGGAGGGATGCCTCCAACGCATCAGCGCCTCAAGCGATGGCGGTTGCGTGAGATCGAGCGGAACGACAGGTTGGTAAAACAGTGCCAACTCGTTGCGACGAAGCGCGACCTCGATCTCGCCCAGGAGTTCTGCCTTCTGGTCGAGCGCTACCTTCAGCTTAGCCTCGAAGAACTCTATGCGGTCCCGGCCCAAATACTTCGCATGGTAAAGTGCCATATCCGCTGCCTTGAGCAGCGCCGACAATGTGTCCCCATGATCGGGATATCTGGCGATCCCGATACTCGCCGAGCAGCGGCGCAACGTCCCACCAAAACGAATCGGCCGACGAATCACTTCAAGTATTTCATTAAAGAAATGCACTGCCTGATTGTCATCCATACCGGTGACAACGAAACCAAATTCATCGCCGCCGAGACGCGAGAGTGAACCATTCTCGCCTTTCTGCACCATCAGCCTTGAGGACATGGTCTGCATTATCAGGTCACCAACGTCATGCCCGAAAGCGTCGTTGATCTCCTTGAAAGCATCGATATCCATGAGAGCGAGGTAAAATGGCGCTTCCTGCCCTGCGCCTTCCGCAAGCAGGTCCGTAACGACCTCTCCAAACCTGCGGCGGTTGGGGATACCGGTCAAAGGATCAATGTTGGCAAGCGTATCGAGTTGCTTGTTCGCTGCCCGCAAATCCTCCTCGATCAGTTTGCGTTGTGTGACGTCGAAGCGGATCGAGGTGTAGCTATCGACCTTACCGGTTTCCGTGATGTGCGGCACGATCGTCGTGTCGACCCAGTAGAGTGTGCCATCTTTGCGCCGGTTGCAGATTTCTCCATGCCAGTTCAGACCATGCGCGATTTGGCGATATATCTGCCGGAAAAATTCTGTTCTATGAATTCCGGAGTTGAGGATGCGGTGGTTGGCTCCGATCAGTTCTTCCTGCGTATATCCACTGATCTCGCAGAATTTCTGATTAACGAAGGTGATCGTGCCCTTGATGTCCGTAATGGCAACGATGGCCGCACTGTCGAGGGCATAGCGGATGAAGTCTTCGTTTCCACTGTAATGCGGATGCGTGGAACCGTCGCCCATCTCACTTACCATCCACCGCCGTTTAGGGGCTTCCATCACCACGCCTCCCACCTGTTCTAAGCAAAATCCTACCTTGTGCAACACAGGGCAATCGCGTTTGGCTCAATAGGCTGCCAGCCCCGTGAGAATGCCGCAAAGGAAGCTTACTTTTAAAGCGCCGCGCCCTGCTGAACAAGCACTTTCCCAAGCGCTTGGGTTTATGTTATAGTCACGCCATGCCAACCGTTCTTCGCCTCGATGGCCTTCGGGTCGTAATCTACACCGATGACCACCGCCCTGCCCATGTGCATGTCATTGGGGCCGAGGGGGAAGCGGTTTTCATACTGAACTGCCCAAGCGGACCACCGGAACTTCGGGAATCCTACGGGTTTTCGCGCCGTGACGTGTCGCAAATTCAGAAAGACCTTGCCGACCACGTTGCCACCCTTTGTCCTGTATGGAGCGAGATACATGGAGATTTCTGAACAAGACTTCACCGCCGCCGTCGCCCGTGGGGAACAGACCCGGCAGGGCGGATATGCCGTCACCGCAGAATATGACCGCCGCCAAGGGCGTCTTGTCGTCGGCCTCAACAACGGCGTCACGATCATGGTCCCGGTGACGCTTCTGGAAGGTCTGGCCGATGCCGCCGACGATGATCTGACCGAGATCGAGATCACCCCTGCGGGCCTCGGCCTGCATTGGCCCCGGCTGGATGCGGACGTGTATGTGCCTTCGCTCATGCACGGCGTGTTCGGCTCGAAACGCTGGATGGCCGCGCAGCTTGGAGCAACAGGTGGCAGGGCTTCAACCGCCGCCAAGACCGCCGCCGCCCGTGAGAACGGGCGCAAAGGCGGGCGCCCCCGCAAACACGCATAGCCCCACCGATAACGTCGGCCCCCTGACCGACCGCCCCCTATAAGGCTGGGGCGGGATGGGGATCGAGCCGCCATCGGCGGCTTGGCAAGACCCCGGTCCGGGGTCGCGCAGGTTCGTCCAGGGCGACAGCCCTAGACGGGCCGCAGGGCAAGGGAGTGCTGGCCCGCAGGGTTGCAAACGCCCGCGCAGGCACCGCCGGAGCAGCCCCCGGCAGGGCGAATAACAGACTTGTTTGGGGTGGTGCGAAGCGCCGGGTCCCCAAAAAGTCTGATTATGAGGCAATCAAACTTTTCAAGTTTTTCCGCATCTGCTGCCCTTACCACATGGCCAGCCTCGTGTTCAACATCCGTCCCGCCGCCGCGTCCGATGTGCGCAACCTGTCCGCGCACGAACTGCACCGTGCCCCGGACGGTAACAGCGCCATTGACCCGGCCCGATCGCACCTGAACCGCGTCCTGATCGGACCCCGCACCCAGAGCGAGGCGCTGGACGCGCTCTTGGCATCCGGGGTCCAGCGGCCCGCCGCACAATCCGAAGCGCCCTATGTGCAGATCGTCGTCGGTGCCTCGGCCGAGTTCTTCCGCCCGGACGATCCAGAAGCAGCAGGCACGTTTCAGGCCGACCGGGTGGAGCAGTTCGAGCGCGAGGCCATGGCATGGCTCAAGGCCACCTTCGGCGATGATCTGATCCATGCCTCGACGCATCTCGATGAAACCACCCCGCACATGCACGTCCTCGTTGCCCCGACCTACCAGAAAGCCGCCCGCAAACCGGGCCGGAAGAAGCGCGGCGAAACGGATGCGGAGTTCGAGGCCCGCAAGCGTGAGGCGGCAGAACGGCCCACCGTGCGCACGGTGGGCCGCCGCAGCAACGCGCTGCTGTCGGCCCCCAACAGCTTCCAGCACCTGCGCCAGAGCCTTGCCGATCATCTGACCCCGCTCGGCATCGGCTACGGCGACGATCTGCACCCGACCGACCCGGACCCGCAGACCACCCGCCAGAAGCTCAAAAGCGAGAACGACTACCTGCGGGCATGGAATGCCTATGAGCAGGAGCAGGCCAAGGAAGCGCAAGAGACCGCCGTAGAGGCCCGCAGAGCCGCGGAGATGGCCGCAGAGCGGCAGGAGGCCCTGCGGGCGCAGGAAGAGGCTCTAGCAGCCCGTGAGGCCGCTCTGGAGCGCCGTGAGGCCGATATCGCCCGGCAGGCGGAATAGCTGGAGCGTGGCGCGGGCAATCTTCAGGTTGCCATGCGCATGGCCGTCAGCGGCCGGCACGACCAAGAAATCGCCGCCAGCGACATGGCGGATGAACCGGAAAAGTTCGAGACCCTGCGCAGGTCTGCCCCCGATGGTCGCCCAACATGGGGCTGGCGCTGCCGGTTCTGGTCCCTGTGCTACAGCGACAGCGGCGAGCCGGTCTCGGAACGGCACCTGCCCGTGAAGGTCCGCGATGCCCTGTCCAAAGCCTTCGACCGGGTGGCTGCATGGGCCGGGGAAATCGCTGCGCAAGCCGGGAAGCTGGCTGCCAGAGAACAGAAAATCGCACAGGCGGAAGAGGCTGCGGACGGAATCCTGCTCGATGCCCGCATCGAGGCGCAGGACATTGTTCAGCAGGCGCACCGGGACGCAGAAAGCTACGGCTACCTTGCCGAGACCCTTGAGACGATCCGGCAGGCCCCACAGCCCTTGCAGCAACTGGCCCTGAACTACGAAGCCTTTCAGGAAGTCACGCAGACGGCCCTACGCCGCCTCGGGGTTGCAGAAAAGCGGCTTGATCTGTTCGGAGACTATCAGGATACGGATCCGCCGCCGGTCCTCGAACTGGTCATGGACAGGGCGCAACGGCGGGCCAAAGAGAAAACCAACGCCCTCATGGCTCGTCTCGGTTCTGCGCTGCGTCCCGGCATGTAGGGCAACCTTGCCACCGGCACCCATTTCACCAGCAAATTTATCCCTTCCCCCGAACCCCCATCCCTCGCGCGCACATATGGGGGGCGTTTGCGGACAAGTTTGGCCGCCCGGGAAAGGGCAATGACAAAGGCAAGGTTGAGGGGCTGGTCGGCTACTCCCGGCGCCATTTCATGGTGCCAAGGCCGGAGGCGCCCAGCTTTGATGCGCTGAACGCGCGCTTCCTCGAACAATGCGTGGAGCGCAGGCAGGCCATCTTGCGTGGGCATGAGCACAGCATCGGGGACAGGCTGGTGGCTGATCTGACGGCCTTCATGCCACTGCCTACGGTGCCATTTGATCCCTGCCATATGGTGACGGGGCGGGCCTCGTCGATGGCGCTGGTGCGCTATCGCACTAATGATTACTCGGTGCCAACGGCCTATGCCCACCAAGAGGTTGTGATCAAAGGCTATGTCGACCGGGTTTCCATCATCTGCGGCGGGGAGCAGATCGCGGTGCACCCGCGCAGTTATGAGCGTGAGGACTTCATCGCCAACCCGCTGCATTATCTGGCGCTGTTGGAGCAAAAGCCGCGTGCCCTTGATCAGGCGGCGCCGCTCGATGGCTGGGTGCTGGCCGAACCGATGCATCGCATTCGCCGGTTGATGGAGGCCCGCAGTGGCAAGGAAGGACGGCGCGAGTTCATCCAGGTGCTGCGGCTATGCGAGCGCTTTGAGCAACCCTTGGTGGAATGGGCGGTGGCCCGCGCGCTGGAGATGGGGGCGATCAGCTTTGATGCAGTCAAGATGATCGCGCTGGCCCGACTTGAGCAGCGCGTGCCACGCCTCGATCTGCAATTTTACCCGCACTTGCCACGCGCCCATGTTGGGCGCACTGACCCGCGCAGTTATATGGGCCTGCTCTCGCAGTCCGGCACCCCGGCGACAGGAGTGGCGGCATGAGCGATCCCATGATGCCGCTGCCGGCCATCGAGGCAGAACCAACCAGCGTGCCGCCCGCCGTGCTGCTGGCAAACCACCTCAAAGCACTCAAGCTGCCATCCTTCGCGCGCGAATATGAGAAGGTCGCGTTTGAGGCCGCGCAGGATCGGGCCGATTACCCGCGCTATCTGCTGCGCCTGTGCGAACTGGAGCGCATCGACCGTGAACGCCGGATGGTCGAGCGTCGCATCCGCATGGCCAGGTTCCCGCATACCAAGAGTTTTGACACCTTCGACTTTGCAGCCCAGCCATCACTGAACAAGGCGCTGGTGCTGGAACTGGCGCGCGGAGAATGGATCGAGCGGCAGCGCAATGTCATTGCGCTGGGCCCCAGCGGTACCGGCAAGACCCACACCGCCCTCGCGCTGGGACTGGCCGCTTGCCAGAAGGGGCACAGCGTGGCCTTCACCACCGCTGCGGCGCTGGTCCATGACTTGATGGAGGCGCGCGACGAACGGCGACTGCGCAGCCTGCAAAAGCATCTGGCCTCGGTGAAACTGCTGATCCTCGACGAGCTGGGCTATGTGCCCTTCACCGCAGTGGGCGGTGAATTGCTGTTCGAGGTGCTCAGCCAGCGGTATGAACGCGGCAGCACGCTGATCACCAGCAATCTGCCCTTCGATGAATGGACATCGGTGTTCGGGTCCGAGCGCTTGACTGGCGCCCTGCTCGACCGCCTGACCCACCACGTGCACATCCTCGAGATGAATGGTGACAGCTTCCGCCTCACCAGCAGCCGCAAGCGCCAGAAGGACAAGGGGGAGGCAAAATGATCTGACAAAAGGCGGCCATCGGCAGCGGGAAATCGGCTTCCGCTCCGCTACAGCCGCTTCCCCGCTGCCGATGCTGTCCAGCCTCAACCATGGGGCTTTTTATTCAACCCAACTGGCCCCTTTTTAAACCGGTGCCTGGCCCGTTTTTATCCCGGTGTTGACAGTCATGCTACGACGAGATCCAGCGATGTCCGGTGCGGAATCAGGTTCTGCAAGTGCGCCAATTTCTCTCGTTTCGCATCCGATAGGGGTGACTACACGAAAGTGACGTATCTGCACGCTAAGGGTGAACGGATCGGGAACGCTTGGGCTTTGCGTCCTTCTCCGTGGCTTCGAGGGCTTTGTAGAGGGCGGTTTTGCCGATCTTGAGGCGCGCGGCGGCTTCGCGAACGGTGAGGCCGGAAGCGATATGATCGCGTGCCTTGCGGAGCTTGTCGGGTGTGACCACTGGCCGACGCCCGCCGGGACGGCCTCGCTCGCGAGCAGCCTTGAGGCCGGCATGGGTGCGTTCCCGGATCAGATCGCGCTCGAATTGGGCAAGCGAGCCGAAGATGTTGAACACCAGCATCCCGCCGGAAGTGGTGGTGTCGATGTTTTCGGTGAGCGAGCGGAACCCGATGCCGCGCGCCGCCAGCTCGCCGACTTTCTCGATCAGATGGCTCATGGAGCGGCCAAGACGATCGAGTTTCCAGACCACCAGCGTGTCACCGCTGCGCAGATAGGCGAGCGCTTCGGTCAAACCAGGCCGATCGGCCTTCGCCCCTGATGCGTGATCGTTGAATATACGGTCGCACCCGGCATTGTTCAGCGCGTCGAGCTGAAGCGAGAGCTTTTGGTCTGCGGTCGAGACTCGCGCATAGCCGATCAGCGCCACAGACTGTCCGATCCTGTCCGTTTTCCCGTCATTATGCAATCTTGTCCGAATCGCCGTTGCAGGTCCAGAGTTAACGGACATATTCCTGTTGGCCGCCAGAGGACCGTCTGCCGGACACGCAAAGCGAAGGAGATGATGCTTGGCGAGACGGCGACTGGTGAGCCCGGAAATCTGGGCGGGGCATTATGGCGCGCCGCTCGATGAGCGCGAGATCGCGCGTCATTATACGCTGACCAGCGACGACCTGGAAATTGTCGGCCGCCGTCGCGGCGATGCCACCCGGCTCGGCTATATCCGCGCGCTGGGCCTCGATCGCGCCCGTGCTGACATGATCCCGGCTTTGACTTTTGACAGGCTGGCGGACGAAGGCAGCCGCATCACACCCCAGCACCTTGGCGAACTCAATCCCCTGCGCCGGCATGCGACGCTGGCGGCAACCGGCATCCGCCTTGAGGAAAGCCTGACCGACGCGGCGCTGACGATGTTCGATAAACTGTTAGGCAGCATGGTGCGCCGCGCCGAGAACCGGACCCGCGACAAAGCCCTCAAGACGGTGCGCGAGTTGCAAGGTCATCTCCGGATGCTCACGGGCTCTTGCCGCCTCCTCATCGACGCGCACACCAAGGGCGTGGATTCGCTGGCGCAGATCGAGGCGCTGGACTGGCAGCGCTTCGCCGTGGCCGTCGAGCAGGCCGAAGTGCTCGGGCGACCGGAAACCGTCGATCGCACCGCCGAGTTGATCGAGCGGCATCGCACGGTGAAACTTTTTGCCGGCCACTTTCTCAACGCCTTTGAATTTCGCGGCGCCGGTGCGGTGCAGGGTCTCCTGTCGGCGCTGGCCATCATCGCGGAGCTATACCGGACCGGCAAACGGCGCTTGCCGGATCGCGTGCCGCTGCGCTTTGTGCCATCCTCATGGCGGGCGTTCGTCCTGCGGGATGGCATCGTCGATCGTGCCGCTTATGAACTATGCGCCTTGTCGCAACTGCGCGAGCGGTTGCGAGCTGGGGATATATGGGTCGCGGGAAGCCGGCAGTTTCGCGATTTTGACAGCTATCTCATACCGCCGGCGACCTTTGCGGCGCTTCGCGAGAAGGGGCTGTTGCCGCTCGCCATCGAAACGGATTTCGATCACCATATCGAGGAAAGGCGCACCAGGCTCGACACGGCGATCGAACAGGTGACGGTCCTCGCCCGACAGGGCGAGCTGCCTCAGGTCAGGCTTGACGAAAACGGCCTCGTCATCTCGCCGCTGAAAGCGGCAACACCGCCCGCCACCGAGATTGCCCGTCGCGCCGCCTATGATCGACTGCCGCGCGTGAAGATCACCGATCTTCTGCTGGAGGTCGATGCCTGGACTGGGTTCAGCGAATGCTTCATCCATCGTCGTTCGGGCCGGGAAGCCGACGATCGCAATGCGCTGCTCACGGTCATCCTCGCCGATGGCATCAATCTCGGCCTCACACGCATGGCGGAAACCTGCCGGGGCGCAAGTCTGCGCCAGCTCGCCCATCTTCACGACTGGCACATCAGCGAGGCAGCCTATGGCGAAGCGCTGGGAAGGCTGATCGACGCCCATCGCGCCATGCCGCTCGCCGCGCTGTGGGGAGACGGCACCACTTCGTCGAGCGACGGACAGCAATTTCATGCCGGGGGCCGTGGGGCCGCGATCGGCGATATCAACGCGCGCAGCGGCAACGAACCGGGCGTCGCCTTCTACACCCATGTCTCGGATCGATATGACCCCTTCGCAAGTCGGGTGATCGCGGCAACCGCTGGCGAAGCGCCCTATGTGCTGGATGGCTTGCTGTATCACCAGACCGGCCTGACGATCGAGGAGCACTACACCGATACGGGCGGGGCATCGGACCATGTATTCGGCCTCATGCCCTTCTTCGGCTACCGCTTCGCACCGCGCCTGCGCGACATCAAAGAGCGTCGTTTGCACCTTCTTCCGGGCCAGGAATCCGGCCCTTTGCTTACCGGCATGACAGCCGAGCCGATCGCATTGGGTCATGTCGCGACGCATTGGGACGAACTGCTGCGGTTCGCCACGTCGATCCGCACCGGCACCGTCACTGCTTCGGCGATGCTGCGCCGCCTGTCCGCCTATCCGCGACAGAACGGACTGGCCCTCGCGCTACGCGAACTGGGCCGCCTCGAACGCTCGATTTTCATGCTCGACTGGCTGCGCGACATCGATCTGCGCCGGCGCACCCAGGCGGGCCTCAACAAGGGCGAGGCCCGCAACGCGCTCGCCCGCGCGATCTTCTTCAACCAGCTAGGCGAACTGCGCGATCGTCGGTTCGAGAACCAGACCTATCGTGCCTCCGGCCTCAATCTGCTCGTCGCCGCCATCATCTTGTGGAACACCCGCTATCTCGAAATGGCGCTGGCGGACATCGGCACGCCCGATGAGATCGCCCGCCACATCGCACCCTTGGGCTGGGAGCATATTTCGCTGACCGGTGATTATAGCTGGAATGTCGATGATCGGCCCGATCCGGATGCGTTGCGACCGCTGCGCGCCGTCAGCTCCCTGTTAGCCGCATGACGTTCGCTATCCGTTCGCCCTTACCGTGCAGATACGTCACTTTCGTGTAGTCACCCCTTCTGGCTCGGCATAGCGGTGAGATAAGCAACGATCGCATCAACGTCCTTCTCGGCCACCGGCGCCTTGTACACCTCACGCATCTTGGTGACGGTCGCCTTCCACTGGTCCGCCGATAGCGCAGGCTGGGTCAGCGCCATGCTGGCCGAGTGGCACGAGGTGCAGTTGGCGTTGATAACGTCGGCGTGCGGGCCGTCGGGATAGGTCGCGTCGTCGACCGGCAGGTCAACGCTAGTTGAGGCAAGCGAAAAGCCGCGCGCCGACACGCTGGCGGGCGGCGCCGGCTCGGACGTCTCGGATATCGGAACGGGCGCCTTGCGGCTGCTCGGCGCGCCGATCGAGACGAGGATGATGCCGGTCAGGCCGATCAGGCCAGCGGCCAGCACGCCGGGGGAGAGGGTCTTCATGCTACTCGCTCCTCAAGCCGCGATGATGGTGGTGGTCTCAATGTTGCCGCGCATGAACCCGCCCGGGTTCCAGATCGGCTTCATCGGCTGGGCGACGCCGTTGGTATTCCAGCAGCGCACCATGATGGGGTTGGGCCCGCGTCGCAGCGGCACGCGACCATCCCAGCGCCGGAAGCTGTACCTGCCCTCGTCCGCGCCGAGCGTCGTCCTGTACCAGGTGCGGCCACCGTCCGACGACACATCGACCTTGGCGACGCCGCAATCGCCGCCCATCGCGATCCCGCCGACCGGGATCGACGCTTCATAGGCGATGGCCTGACCATCGGGCAGGCTCGTCATCCAGCTGCGCGGGATCATCCGGTTGATGGGGACAGTCGGGAAGTCCTTGGCACCGGGCGCGACATTCGCGCCGGGTGTCGCGGGGATCCTGTAGGCCTTGGCCATCCAATACTGGTCGTCAGGGCCGGGCAGTACCTCGATCGCGTTCAGCATCTTGACCCAGTAGGTCGAATACCAGCCCGGCACGATCAGCCGGCAGGGAAAGCCGTTGAGGAGCGGCAGTTGCTCGCCGTTCATGCCGAAGGCGATCATCACCTCGCCGTCGCGGGCATGGTCGATGTCGAGTGCCTTCTCGAAGTCAGGGGCGCCCGCCACGACCGGCTGATCGAGCGCGCCGAAGCGCACCTGTACCGCGCCTGCCTTGACCCCCGCGAGGTCGAGCACGTCGCGTAGCCGCACACCGAGCCATTTGGCGTTGCCCATCGCGCCGTTGCCCCATTGGGCACCGGCGACCCGCGGCTGGAATAGCCCGCGACTGTTGCCCGAGCACTGATTGACCGCCGCCATTTCGACCCGTGGAAGGCGCAGCAGCTGAGCGAGGCTGATCGACAGCGGCCGGTTGACGTGGCCGAAGACGTTGAGGCGGAAAGTCTCGACATCGATCGAGGTCGGGATGTCGGCCCAGTGCCAGCGGACGAAGAACTGGTCGTTGGGCGTGAACACCGACTTGTCGAACACGTCCATCGGCGTTTCCAGCAAGGGTGGATGGACGCGCTGGAGGATCATGCTGCCCTTGCCGGGAAAGGCGCTGGTCATCGGCCGCTCGGCATTGCCGCCGGGCAGCTTCAGGTCGACGAGCTGCTGCGCCAGTGCCGGCGCGGCGGCAAGGCCGGCGGTGCCGAGCGCGGCATGGCTGAGGAAGCGGCGACGGCTGGTCTCACTCGCCAGCCCGGCGTCGAAATTGTCCATGACAAGGCTCTCCTGTGGCCAGTCACGCTGGCGGATCGAAGGGGCATTCTGCAAGTGATCGGACCGACTGATCCGATCATCATGGCGGATCAGTTCGGGGTGGCGATGCAGGGTGAGACGAACAGGTTGCCGCGCCATGCGCCGGCCAGCGTCTTGGCGCCGACGAGCAGCCACATCGCCGCAAGCGCGACTGTCAGCACCGTGCCAGCTATGCCGAAGAAGCCGAGGTTCAGCGTCGTGCCGAGGCGGAAGGTGGCGACGGTGTAGACGCCGAGCGGAAAGGTATAGCCCCACCAGCCCAGGTTGAACGGCACACCAGCGCGCCAGTAGCGGATGGTGATAAGCGTCGCGAGCGCCAGCCACCACAGGCCGAAACCCCACAGGCAGAGTCCGGCGACAACGCCGATCCCTTGAGCGACGCTACCGACATCGGCCAACCCGTGCGCCGCGAGGATCGCCGGCGCATCTGCCCCGAGCACCAGCATGCCCAGAGCACCCGTGCCGATCGGCCCCAGCGCCAGCCAGGAGGATGCTGCCATGCTTTCATGCGGCAACTTATGGAGTGCCATGCGCAGGATGAGGATGGCGAGGATGCCAAACGCGACCGGCACCGAATAGGCCCACAGCACATAGGAGGTCGCAAGCGTGACTAGCTGCGCGTGGGGATCGGCCAGATGCGGCGCGAGCAGCCCGCCGCTGGCACCCGCCACTTCGGCAGCGACGACCGGCAGCAGCCATACCGCGGTCATGCCGTCCAGGCTATGCTCGTGGCGGGTGAACATCAGGTACGGGATCAGCACGCCGCAGGCGAGCGACATGGCGACGTCGATCCACCACAAGACCTGCGCGACCGGTACGATGCCATTCCCGAACCGCGCGATGCCGAAGGCGAGGCAGCCGTTGATGATTGTCGCCAGCCCCATCGGGATGGTCCCGATGAACATTGACACGGTGTTGTGCCCGAAGATGCGCCGCGCCTCATGCCCGAACATCACCCAGCGCGCGCCATAGAGGCCGGCGAACAGCGCGAAGAGTGCGATGTTGAAGAACCACAACACCTCGCCGAATGGCTTCAGCGAGGGTCCAATGCCGGGTACCTGCGGCAGTGCGAGCGCGAGGATGCCCGTGCCCATCGTCGCGGCGAACCAGTTGGGCGTGAACTGGCGGATCATCTCGCGGGGGTGATCGAGCCGGCTGAGCGGCTTGAGGCCGCTCAGAACGGAGTGCGTGTCGGCAGTCATGCGACCTGCTCCTTGATGAGGTCCGTCAGCGCGTCGGCCGCGCGGGTGCGATAGCGTTCCTTGTGGCGCAGCGCGTGAAAGGCGCGGTCGGGCAGCCCGAGCGGCAGCTCGACAAGGTCACCGGCCTTGAGCGCACGAGCTACGACCAATCGCGACAAGACGGCAACGCCGGCACCGGCCTCGACCGCGGTACGCACCGCCTCGTTGGACGGCAGCGTCATCGCTATCGTCAGCTGGGCCGGATCAAACCCGCGCGTTCGCAGCACGTCCTCGAAGGTCGAGCGCGTACCGGATCCCAGCTCACGGACGATCCAGCGTTCAGTGCGCAGCCAGGCCTCGTCGACACGTTCGGCGTCCTCGCGGCCGACCAGCACCATCGGATCACGCCCGACAGTCCAGTGGGCGAGTGCCGGTTCGTCCACCTCGCCCTCGACAAAGCCGAGTTCCGCCGCGCCGCTCAGGACCTGCGCTGCCGCACCTTCGGTGTTGTCGATCGCGAGCTCAACCGCGATCTGCGGGTGGCGTTCGTGGAAGGCGGCGAGCTTTGCCGGCAACCAGTAGCTCGCGATCGTCTGGCTGGCGACGATCCGCAATGAACCACGGGCAAGCCCGGCATAGTCCGCCAGCATCGTCTCGGCATGCGCTGCCCGCCCCAGCACCGCGCGCGCTTCCTCCAGAAAGCCGCGGCCTGCTTCGGTCAGCTGGATGCCACGCCCGACGCGGTGAAACAGAGGAACCCCGTAGCGCGCTTCGAGGGCAGCAATCGCGCCGGAGGCAGCAGACTGCGTGACGTTCAGCACCTCCGCTGCCTTGGTGACGTGTTCGCGCTCCGCGACACCGACGAATATTCTGAGCTGCTCCAGGGTCATGCAGCTTATATCGCGCAATCTGATCGATACGACCAACCGTTTGATCTGCTCATTCCAATCTGGATATCGGAACGATCGGCAGCCTTTCGTCTGTGATGGTCTTGAAGACTTGAAGCGATCCGCGCGCTTGCGGCGTTTGTTCGTCCATGACCGATATGATCGAGCGCAAATCCGATCCCTACAACGCCGAGCCGACGCCCAGTGCGTTGATCGAGCGGTTCCTGACGCCGCAGGCGCTGTTCTACGTGCGCAGCCACGGGCCAGTGCCGGATCTGCCCGCCAATCATCGGATCGAGGTGAGCGGGACGGGCATGGCGAGCCGCTCTTTCTCGGTAGAGGAACTGAATGTTGATTTGCGCTGAGACTTGACCCGGGATTTTCATTGAGAACTGACCCGGGTGGGTATGGGTTATGTGCTGCCCTGAGCGGGCAGGGTCAAGTGTCGGCTTATCCCTTTCTGGCTTTGGGCGTTGTGGAACTGGTCCTGAAGCGAAAGCTGTCATTGCCGGTTTCGAGGATGTGGCAGTGGTGAGTAAGGCGATCGAGCAAGGCAGTCGTCATCTTGGCATCGCCGAAGATGCTGGCCCATTCGCTGAAGCTCAGGTTGGTGGTGATCACGACGCTGGTGCGCTCGTAGAGCTTGCTGAGCAGATGGAACAGCAAGGCCCCGCCGGATGGGCTGAAGGGGAGATAGCCCAGTTCATCCAGGATGATGAGGGGGACTGTCAGGATTTCCGTGTGCGGCCGGGCGGTTGATCATCAGGCCGCCATGGCTCTGATGAAACGTTCGCCGAAGATCACGGCAAATTGCGCCTTCGCCATGGTCCACTCACGTGGTGGCATCTTCCACTCTTTCTCCGACCGATTCAAGATCAGGTAGAGCAGCTTGGTGGCGGCCTCGTCGCTGGGGAAGTGTCCCCTGGCCCTGACAGCCCGCCTGAGCTTCGAGTTCAAAGCTTCGATGGCGTTCGTAGTGTAGATGATCCGGCGGACCTCGTCGGGGAACGCAAAAAACGGGATCACCTCGCCCCAGGCGCGCCGCCAGCTCTGGCCGATGGCGGGATAGCGCTGCCCCCAAGGGCCAGCCTCAAATGCTGTCAGCGCCTTTTCGGCGGCATCTGCGTCGGTGGCACGGTAAATCTCCTTGAGCGCGCTGGCGAGGTTCTTTCGGTCCTTCCAGGAGACGAAGTCCATCGAGTTGCGCAGCAGGTGAACGATGCAGGTCTGGACGATCGCATCGGGAAAGCCCTTCAGGCCGTCAACGACGGCCAGCAGGATGTCTTCAACGCCACGGTTGCGAAGCTCGTTCATCACCCGAAGCCAGAACTTGGCACCCTCATTCTGCTCGAGCCACAAGCCGAGCACCTCCTTTGCGCCGTCGGCGCGGACGCCCAGCGCAATGTGGATCGCCTTGTTGCGCACCATGCCCTCGTCGCGGATCTTGACCCGGATCGCGTCGAAGAAGACCAGCGGGTAAACCGGATCGAGCGGCCGCTGCTGCCAAGTGGCGACCTCATCGAGCACGGCGTCGGTCACCGTGCTAATCAAATCGGGTGAGACGTCGATGCCGTATAGATCGTGCAGGTGCCTGGTGATCTCGCGGGTGCTCATGCCGCGCGCGTACATCGACACGATCTTGTCGTCGAAGCCGGGAAAGCGGCGTTGATACTTGGCGATCAACTGCGGGTCGAAGCTCGACTGGCGATCGCGCGGCACGTCGATCGCCAACTTGCCGGTGTCGGTCATTACCGTCTTCCGACCGTAGCCGTTGCGCATGTTGCCGGCGCCGTCTTCGCCAGCGAGGTGGTGATCCATCTCCGCATTCAGGGCACGCTCTGTCAGCGCCTTCTTCAGCGAATCGAGCAGACCGCCCTGCTCGAAGGCGGCACTGGCAGCGCCGCCCGCCAAAAGCTGATCGAGAAGCTCATTCGGTATGGCAGGTTCTTTGCGTCGTGACATAGTGGGACTCCTTGTTGCCCATTATGCCCGGCCACACACGGAAATCCTGACAGTCCCATGATGAGGTCGAGCTTGAGCAGGCGTTCGGCCAGTTGCCCATGCCTTGCCGGAAATCCTGACAGTCCCTGAGTAGGTCCATGTCGATCACTCCGATGCCTCCCGACTGTCAGCCGGGGGCGAGGAAAGCATGGGTCAATTCTCAGTGAAAATTTACGCCTCTCCCGGGTCAAGTCTCAGCGCAAATCAACAGATATACACATTCCGTCAGGGCCGTATCATCGATCGCAGCCATGAGGCGCAGCAATATCGGGCATCCGGCCTCAATCTGGTCATCGCCGCGATCGTCTATTGGAACACGATCTACATGGATGCCGCCGCCCAGCATCTGAGATCAGCAGCGGTCCCGGTCCCGGATGGTCTGCTTGCCCATACCTCCCCGGTTGGCTGGGAGCATATTGCCTTTTCCGGCGATTTCCTCTGGGATCGTGCAGCCGCTTCCGCTGGACGCAAGGCCCTCAATCTCCCGCCGGATAGCCGCGTAGCCTAAGTGTTCGCTGATTGTTCGCTCTTAGCGTTGTTTAGCGTACCATCCACGCTATGCCCTCTGAAGGGCTGGGAGAAGCCAACGAAACTCAACACCGACAAGGCCCCCAGCTACGGCGTCGCAATCGCCGAGTTGAAACGAGAAGGGAAGCTCGCCCTGGAAACCGAACACCGGCAGGTAAAATACCTGAACAACGTGCTCGAGGCCGACCATGGCAAGCTCAAATTGTTGATCAAGCCCGTGCGTGGTTTCAAATCGATGCCGACAGCCTACGCCACGATCAAGGGCTTCGAGGTCATGCGCGCCCTGCGCAAAGGGCAAGCCCGGGCATGGTGCCTGCAGCCAGGGATCAGGGGAGAGGTGCGTCTGATCGAAAGAGCATTTGGCATTGGCCCCTCGGTCATGACCGAGGCCATGGACGTGCTCAATCAGCATTTTGCCAATGCTGCCTGATCCCCAGACGGGGTGACGCTGCCCGGCCGTCACCAATGTTTGCAACAGAGCCCATACGTTTCCCTTCAGATTCAGATCAAAACATGGCTGCCGGACTGTGTGCCCGCCCCGCGCCATCCTCTCTATCAATCAGGTAGAGATATCCACCGCAGTTTTCCTTTGCCCGCATGAAGGTCGTCTAAGTCTGGTGACGATGATCTGCCCCACGCCCGGTGGAAGCTCGCCGACCGGGGCAATGATGCCCAATGGTTCAGGGATGCGCTGGAGCAAAACGGCATCAAGCCCTGCATCCCAGGCCGAAAATCTCATTCTTTTCCCGTAAAATACGACAAGCGCCGGGACAGGCGGCGCCACCGGTGCGTTGCATCGTCCGGCCTCGCAGGTCGTCCGGGAACTGATGCGGGAATGTGTCGAGAAACAACGCCAGAAGCGCGAGCATACCGACGTTGTTGCGCGCAAGGTGGCTGTGGTGCGTGCGTCGATGCAGGCTGAATATACAGGACACATTGAAAATAAAAAGAAAAGGCTGATAATATATCTTATGTTAAATCAATCCGCCTTGATCGCTTCGCGGTGGCACAGTTCGGCGACACTCTCCTCGCCGTCAGGCAAATTCGGCGCCGCGTTCGGTCTCGGTCTCCAGGACATGACGCACAAAATCCAGAGCGATGCGCAATTCGGCCCGGCTCAGCACCCCTCCCAGGGAAATCCGCACGGCTTCTACCGGGGCTTGCCCCACACAGAACGCATCACTGACAACCACACTGAGGTCCGATGCACGCAGCCGTGCAGCAAAGGCAGACCGCTGCCAGGGCTCGGGCAAGGCCATCCACAAGTGGAACCCTTCGGGGTTGGTCATGTAGGAGCACGACGGCAAGGTTTCTGCGGCAAGATTTTGACGGGCAGCGCACTCCCTGCGCACGGCATGGATCACCTGGCGGGCGGTGCCATCCTCGATCCATTGCGTGGAGAGCGCTGTGGCCAACGGCGAGGCCATCACCGACGCCGTGCGCAAGATGGCGCTGACCGGCCACAGGGACCGTTGATCCGGCGCGACGACATAGGCGATGCGCAAACCGGCCCCGATGCATTTCGACAGGCTGCCCACATACCACGTGATCTCGGGCGCCAGCGTGGCAAAAGCGGGGGGAGGATTGCGCGGCAGCAGGCCATAGGCATCATCCTCGATGATCGTCACGCCATGGCGCCGGGCCACCTCGATCAAGGCTTCACGCCGGGGCTGTGAGCAGGTTGAAGTCGTGGGATTAAGCAGCGTGGGGTTCATGTAGAGCACCCGCGCGCCGTGATCGCGGCACGCCGCATCGAGCGCGTCAGGCTCGATCCCCTCGTCGTCTATGGGCAGGCCGATCAGGCGCAGACCCAGACGCCCCGCCACGGCCTTGATGCCCGGATAGGTCAAAGCCTCGCACATCAGCATCTCGCCCGGTTGCAGCAGGGATTGCAGGATCGCCTGAAAGGCCAGATGTGTGCCGGGGCAAATCGCCAAACGCTCCTGCGTGGCGATCAACCCGCGCCATGCCAGAAGATGCGCTGCCGCCTCGCGCTGGACATAGGTTCCGCCAAAGCCCTGATATCGCAGCAAAGTAGGCAGGTCGCGCGCAATCCTGACCAGCCCGGCCTGCATCCGGTCCGCCAATGCACGGTCCTCCGGTTCCGGCGGGAGGTTCATCGTCAGATCGGCCACCGAAGGGCGCATGGCCGGGTGCGATCTGCGTGGCTGCCCGGCCACAAAGGTGCCTTGCCCGGTGCGCGACTCGATCAGGCCGCGCTTCTGCGCTTCGACATAGCCGCGCGCGACAGTGGTGAAATTGATCCCCAGCCTTTCGGCCAGATCGCGCTGGGGCGGCAGGCGGTCTGACACGCGCAGGCGCCCTTCCCGCATGTCGTGCGCAATGGCATCGGCAATCGCCTTGTAATGCGGCTTGCCAAAGCGTGTGAGATCGGGCGTCCACCTGTCCGTCATGTCACCTCCGTGGGAGCGGGACTTAGCATAGAGTGGAAATGCAGTCAAAATGCATTCAATTTGCGAATCAGGCGCATCATGCGCCGGAAGGACGTCATGCTGAAATTTCAGGCAACGCCTTGGAGTAGCATTCAGATAATCAGCATAAATTCGAGAATTTTGCGTCAATGCCGCGCGCATGCCGCATCGCCGCCTGCTCGGTTTATCGCCCTTTTCCCTCGGTCTGGCGCGCAGCACTCTCGATATTGAATGCATTTAGCGAATGCATAAAATTCATCCAATTGACTACATAAATGGCTTTCGACAGCCTGTAACCATCCCGACAGGGACCACTACAGGATCTGGAGAAAGCCCATGCCCACCGTCACTGCCACCCCCAACCAGAAGGGCGATTTCCTTGTCGATTACGAGGAAAAGCTGTTTGAGGACGTCAAGGCCGAACCCGGCGAAAAGGCGCTGGTCACGTTCCACACCGTCGCGTTTGAAGGGTCGGTCGGCCTCGTCAACCTGCTTCAGGCCACCCGCCTTCTGCGCAAGGGATTTGAGACGAGCGTGCTGCTCTATGGTCCCGGCGTCACGCTGGGCCTGCAACGCGGCTTCCCCAAGCTGGGCGACGAGGCCTTTCCCGGCCATCTGGCGATGAACAACCAGATCGAGAAGTTCATGAAGGAAGGGGGCAAGGTCTATGCCTGCCGCTTTGGCCTCCAGGCGCTGTATGGCCATGGCGAAGGCGCGCTGATCCCCGGCATTCGCCCCATCGCGCCGCAGGATGTGCTGGACCTGATCCTGCTTCACCGCCGCGACAACGCGTTCATCCTCGACACCTGGACGTTGTAAGGAGGCCGGGTCGATGGACGAGAGCGGCTACGACAAGCGGGTGATCCGTGCGGCGGCGGTGCAAATCGCCCCCGTGCTGGATCGCGCCGGCGGCACGTTGGAACGCGTGCTGAATGCCATCGCCGAAGGGGCGGACAAGGGCGTGGGCTTCATGGTCTTTCCCGAGACCTTCCTGCCCTACTACCCTTATTTCTCGTTCATCGATCCGCCCTATCGCATGGGCGCCAGGCATCTGGCGCTGTATGATCAGGCCGTCACCGTTCCCGGCCCGGTCACGCAGGCGCTGTCCGCCGCCGCGCGCCGCCATGCGATGGTGCTGGTGGTGGGCGTGAATGAACGCGACGGCGGCTCGCTTTACAACACGCAACTGGTGTTCGATGCCGATGGCACGCTGGCGCTCAAGCGCCGCAAGATCACCCCCACCTATCACGAACGCATGATCTGGGGCCAGGGCGACGGGTCGGGCCTGCATGCGGTGGATACCGCCGTGGGGCGGGTCGGCGCGCTGGCCTGCTGGGAGCATTACAACCCCCTCGCCCGCTATGCGCTGATGGCCGATGGCGAACAGATCCATGCCAGCCAGTTCCCCGGCGCGCTGGTCGGCCCCGTTTTCCATGACCAGATCGAGGCCGCCATCCGCCACCACGCCGCCGAAAGCGCCTGCTTCGTGGTCAACGCCACGGGCTGGCTGACGGATGAGCAGCGCGCCGCCATCGACCCGGGCGGCACCCACCACCGCGTGCTGGCGGGCGGTTGCCACACCGCCATCATCTCGCCCGAAGGCCAGCATGTGGTTCCGCCGATGACGCAGGGTGAAGGGCTGCTGATCGCCGATTGCGACCTGTCACTGGTGATGAAGCGCAAGCGGATGATGGACAGCGTGGGCCACTATGCCCGCCCCGAACTGCTGCGCCTCTACCTCGACAACCGCCCCGCCCCCGCGCTGCACCGCGCCGCCGCCCCCACCCTTGCGGAGACCCCTGATGGACCCGATGAACACCGCCTCGATGATCGCCCGGTTGCAGTCCTCCGGCATCCGGCTGAATGATCCGCGAGCCGGGGCCGCGAGCCGCCGTGGCGGCGCCGGCCCATCGGACCACAAGGCCGTCACCATCGATGGCGTCACCGTCATGGTTCCGGTCCACACCGCAGGCGCGTTTGACAGCCCGTTTGAGGCTGGCGTTCCAGATGCGGACGGCCAGGCCACGCTGAGCTGCGATGGCAAGGCGCTGGGCGTGATCCGCTTCCCGTCCCAGCCCAGGTTCTACGGGCTCAAGACCGCCGAGGGCGTGCCCTATTCGCAGATCGCCACACTGCACGGGCGCGATGTGCTGGCCACGACGGTGCTGCAAACCTGCATCCGCTATCAAAGCCGCACCAGAACCTGCCAGTTTTGCGCCATTGGCCAATCGCTGGCAGCCGGGCGCACCATTGCCCGCAAAACGCCTGCGCAACTGGCCGAGGTAGCCAAGGCCGCCGTCGCGCTGGACGGTGTGAAGCATATGGTGATGACCACCGGCACTCCCGCCACGCCCGATCGCGGCGCCAGCGTGCTGGTGGAAAGCGCCCGCGCCATCCGGGCTGCCGTGAACCTGCCGCTGCAGGCGCAATGTGAACCGCCCGATCACGATGGCTGGTTCGCCACCATGCGCGAGGCCGGGATCGACACGCTGGGCATGCATCTGGAAGCCGTGACGCCCGAAGTACGCGCCCGTATCATGCCCGGCAAGGCCAGCGTGCCGCTCTCGCGCTACATGGAGTCCTTCCGCGCCGCCGTTCCCGTGTTTGGCCGGGGGCAGGTGTCGACCTATATCCTCGCCGGACTGGGCGACAGCCGCGAGGCTTTGCTGGCGATGGCGCAGGATTTGATCGCCATCGGCGTCTATCCCTTCATCGTGCCCTTCGTGCCCATCACCGGCACCCCGCTGGAAAGCCACCCTGCCCCCTCGCCTGAGTTCATGGCATCGGTACTGGGCCCGCTGGCGGATATGCTGGCCGCAGGTGGTCTGGCGGCGGAAAAGGTGAAGGCCGGCTGTGCGCGGTGCGGCGCGTGCTCGGCGCTTTCCACCTTTGAGAAGCTGCGACAGTCATCAGGACAGGTGGCCTCAGGACAGATGGCCGCAGGACAGGTGGCATGATGGATCTGGCCGCTCCTCCCCCCTATCGTTCGCCCGATTACATCGTGCGCCATGCCACGCAGGATTGGGAAAGGGCCGGTGCCGCCGCGCTTCGCCATGCGGTGTTCTGCGGCGAACAAGGCCTGTTTGCCCACCATGACCGCGACACCATCGATGCGGCAGCCACGCCCATCGTCGCCCTTTCGATGATCGCGGGCCAGCCTGACGAGGTGATCGGCACCGTGCGCATCCACAGCCCCGAGCCGGGCCTGTGGTGGGGATCGCGCCTCGCCGTTGCGGCAACCCACCGCAATGTGGGCACCATCGGCCCGGCGCTGATCCGTGTGGCGGTCAGCACGGCGCATGCCATGGGCTGCACGCGGTTCCTCGCCCATGTGCAGGCGCGCAACGAATTGCTGTTCCGCCGCATGAAGTGGCAACGGCTGAACATGATCGACCTGCATGGCAGCGCCCATGTGCTGATGCAGGCTGACCTTGCGCATTACCCGCCGATGGCCGACGGCATCACGGGCCTGCGTACCGGCACGCGGCGGGCCGCATGAGCGCGCTTGCGACCATTGCCGCCCGTTTGAACCAAAGCCGGGGCATGGCGCACAAGGGCGATATTGCCCCGGTGATGCGCGCTTTGGGCCTGAGCGGCAATGATGCCATCCCGGTGGGCGACGACACGGCCGCCATCCCTGATGGTGATGGCCACCTGCTCTTCGCCATCGAGGGGTTTGTTGAGGACTTCATCGCCGCCGACCCATGGTTCGCAGGCTATTGCGGGGTGATGGTCAACGTCAGCGATGTGCTGGCAATGGGCGGCCGCCCGCTGGCCGTGGTGGACGCGCTGTGGTCCACGGATGCGGCAAAGGCCGCGCCACTGCTGGCCGGCATGCGCGAGGCGGCGCGGCGTTATGGCGTGCCCATCGTGGGGGGACATTCCAACCTGCGGGCCAAAGACGGGCAGTTGGCTGTCGCCATCCTGGGCCGGACCGAAGCGCTGGTCACCAGTTTTGACGCACGGCCTGGTGATACGCTGTTGATGGCCGTGGATCTGGCCGGGCGCTTTCGCGATCCCTTTCCATGGTGGGATGCCAGCACCGGCGCCAGCGATGACCATTTGCGCGCCCTGCTGCCCATCATGCCCGATCTTGCCGCACAGGGCCTGCTCTCCGCCGCCAAGGACATCAGCATGGCCGGGCCCATTGGCACCGCGATCATGCTGGCCGAAGCATCACAAGTGGGGCTGGAAATCGATCTGGACGCCGCGCCGCGCCCGGAAGCGGCGACATGGGACCGCTGGCTACCCGCCTTTCCCAGCTTTGGCTTTGTGATGACCGCTGCGGCCCACCACGGGCCCGCCATCATCGCGCGGTTCGCACAGGCTGGCGTCGCCTGTGCGGCCATCGGCTGCGCCACCGCTGATCGCGCCGTGCGCCTGCGCATGGGCGACGATGTGGTGCCCGTGTGGCGGGGCGATCAACCGCTGATCGGCTGCCATCCTGTTTTGGAGACCCTTCATGCCTGAACAACGCTTTCGCATCCGCTGGCCCGATGGCTCGCTCGAAGAGGGATATTCGCCCTCCACCATCATTCGCGAACATCTGGCGGTGGGCCAGCCCTATTCCGTCGCACTGTTCGCCACGCTGGCACGGGCCGGGCTGGAAGCCGCCAATGCCCGCGTGCGCGCCCGCTTCGGCATGGGCTGTTCCCAGGCGGTGATGCAGATCGCCACCATCAGCGCCACCGCCGCCCGCTTTGCCGGCCAACCCGATGCGCAGGTCGTGATCGAAGCCTTCCTGCCCTGACCTTTTCTTTGGAGAATGACCATGCCGGACTCTGCCAATGCCCTGCCCCGACACGTACCAGTTTTGATCGTCGGTGGCGGCCAGGGCGGGCTTTCGCTGTCTTTTCTGTTGCAACAACAGGGGATTGACCACCTGATCCTTGAAAAGAACCGCATTGCCCATGCCTGGCGCGCCGAGCGGTGGGACAGCTTCTGCCTGGTCACGCCCAACCGCCAGTGCGTCCTGCCCGGCTTCAGCTATGCCGGTGAATATGGCGGCAAGGATCCCCACGGCTTCATGCTGAGGGACGAAATCGTCGCCTTTCTGGAAACCTATGCCCGCCGTGTGAACCCGCCCGTGCGCGAAGGTGTCGCCGTAACGCGCGTGGCCCCGCGTGAGGGCGGCGGCTATGCGGTGCAAACCAGCGCCGGGGCGATGACCGCAGACAAGGTTATCATCGCCATCAGTGGCTATCACACACCCATCGTGCCGCGCGTGGGCGCCGCCTTGCCCGCCAGCTTGCCGCAGCTTCACTCTCTGGAATACCGCAACCCGCAAGACCTGCCCGAAGGGGGCGTGCTGGTGGTGGGATCAGGCCAATCGGGCTGCCAGATTGCCGAAGACCTGATGCTGGCGGGCCGTCAGGTGCATCTGGCCGTGGGCGATGCGCCACGGGCACCGCGTGTCTATCGCGGGCGCGATTCCACCGACTGGCTGGAGGAAATGGGCCACTACGACATGCCCATTGCCGAGCACCCGTCGAGCGAGAAGGTGCGCCAGAACGAAAACCATTACCTGACCGGCCGCGATGGCGGGCGCGAGATCGACCTGCGCGCCTTTGCGCTGCGCGGGATGAAGCTTTACGGCATGCTGGATGGCGTGGACGGGCAGACCATCCGTTTCCGCCAGGACCTGACGCAGCATCTGGATGCGGCCGACGCCACTTATCTGCGCATTCGCAAAACCATCGACGACTATATCGAACGCGAAGGGATCAACGCCCCGCAAGCTGAGCCCTATGTCCCTTGCTGGGCGCCGAAAAGCGATCCCGAAACGCTGGATCTGGAAGCGCAAGGCATTGGCAGCGTAATCTGGTGCACAGGCTTCCGCATGGATTTCAGCTTCATCGACGCGCCCGTGTTCGATGGGCGCGGCTATCCGGGGCATGATCGCGGCATTGCCACGCACGACGGGCTCTATTTCATTGGCCTGCCGTGGCTGCACACATGGGGATCGGGCCGCTTTGCCGGGGTGGCGCGCGATGCCGCGCATATTGTGGACCACATCGCCGCGGCTCTGGCCCCGCGCGAGCAGGCGATGGCCTGATAGCCCCCGCCTGTCACTGTCCCACAGAAAAGAGAGTTCCATGGAATCATTGTCCCGGCGCACCCATGTAAGCTGCGGTTGCTGACATGGTGGCAAGCGATGATGCCGAATTGACGCGCGCACCCGACACGCACCGGCTCGAATGGCCCTCATTCGATCCGGTGCGTGTCGGGATGCCGGAACTGTGCCGCGCCGGGCTGTCGGAAAACTGGCTTCTGAAGGCATGTGGCCATCGGCATTGGCTGGCGTTGGCCGCCGCACACGGGATGGTGAGGCCCGAGTTTCACGGCAGCCTTGGCGAACGGCTGTACCCTGCCTTCGTTGCGGTTGACGTGAAAGGGTTGGGTGCGGGGCTGGACAGCGTGGGTGAACATGACAGGCTGGACTTTGCCCTGTGCCTGGAGCGCGTTGGGCGCACACGCTTTCACAGTCGAATCACGGTCAGCGCCCAGGGGGTGGCGATCGCGCAGGTGGAAATGACCACGGCCTTTGTCCACCGCGCCGTGCCCGGCATGAACCGTTCGGCCACGCGCGCGATGGTGGCGCGGCCTTGCCGCCTGCTGCCCGCACCCGGACACCGCCCGCCGCCCTTCCGACCCGATACCTGGGACACGATCGCAGGCTTTGCGCGCCGCGAGCGGGCCGAACTGGCAGATCTGGTGCTGGACCCTGCCCCCCATGAAGATTTCAACGGGGCTGAATTTCTCTATTTCTCAGCCTTCCAGGCCATGCTCGATCGAGCAGAATGGCAATGGTGCCGACAGACAGCACCGTTGTTCGTAACGCATCGGCGCCATATCTTCTATCTTGGCAATGCAGAACTCGGAGACAAAGTCAAAGTCACGCTGTGCGGCATACGCAAACATGCAGGCATTCACAGCCACTGGGTTGAAATGCGCCGCAACAGCGACAATGCCATGATTGGAGTAGCCTTCACCCAAAGAAAACATTTCACATTATCTTGAATTTCAAACACCTGAGAGCCCGATCCAAAACTAGCACTACTTTGGCAGAAGTTCACTTGGGTGTTTGATGAGGCTGCATCCGCAGTGAGGGCAATGGTCGGGCGGTGAGCGGGCCAAGCGGTCAAGGATGGCTTGGCGCACTGCTGGCAAAGTGGGTTGGGGAGGCGGACCGAGGACTCTTTTTTTTCCGTCCCGCCTGAGCGAGCCTTCGGGATTGCAGGAAGGCGTAGGCCATCATCGACATCAAGGCGTGGCGGTGAAGTCCGGCCCAGGATCGTCCTTCGAAGTGATCGAGGCCCAGTTCTTCCTTGAGTTGCTGATGAGCTTGTTCGCAGACCCAGCGCGCCTTGATCGCGCCGGCGAGAGCCTTGATCGGGGTGTCGCCAGGCAGATTGGAGAGATAGTATTTGCGCTCGCCATTCGAGCGATGCTCCCCCACCAACCAGGCTTCCTCGCCCGGCATGTGCTGGGCCCCGGCAGAGCCGATCCGCTGAGGCGCACCATCGGCAATGCGCACGCGCATGGCCGCAAAGCGGGCCGTCAGCGGTCCCTTGGTTCCCTTGCGCCAACTGACCTGTCGCCACTTCGCGCCTTCGAGCATTGCGTGCGCGGCAATGGATTTGACGTCCGGCACATGCCGCACCCGTGGGCGCCCGCGTCCTGCGACCGGGAAGATCAGCTGCACATCGGCCGGATAGACCTTTTGGTGCCGGGGGATGCCCACCGCCCAGCAAAGGCTGCGCGCACTCAGTGCCTGTCGGAATGGAGCGGACAGCCCGTAACCGGCATCGGCCAGCACACAACCGAAGCGCACGCCCGCAGCGATGATACGATCGATCTCCTCGATCGCGATCTCGGGCTTGGTACGATATTCCTGCAAAGGGGCAGGCACACCCGCCTTGTCCATGCGTGCGGTATCACTCGTCCAGCTTTCGGGCAGAAACAGCCGCAAGCTCAGCATAAGCGGAACTTCACCCGAGGCCAGTGTCACCGATACCAGTGTCTGGCAGTTTGCATTCTTGCCCAGTGCCGTCGCGTATTGGGGCGCAACGCCAACCGAAGCCTTGCCCTTCTTGGGTAGGGCAGTGTCGTCGATGATAAGCCAGGCTCCATTGCCACCGACCAATTCATCCGCCTGGCGCCACAAGGTCGCTTCCAGCGGGGCGCTATCCCACAGACCGGCCCCGATGAAATGATGCAGCCGATCATAAGCGACGGCGTCCGAACGGGCCGCCATGGGCTGGATGCTCTTGCGATCACCTGGCCCAATCAGGCCCGCGATATAGGCCGGACACATCCGGCGTCGCGTCTTGTTCCCCAACCCCTCCAGATACGGGGCAAGCCACCGCTCCAGATCCGACTGCCAGTCCTCGTCCATCGCCAGCCTCCGTCAAAGCTGGCTCCCCATGAATCACGCAATCAGCGCCATGGGAATCCCAAAAATTAAACTTCTGCCAAAGTAGTGCTAGGCCGTAGACTCATAAACGCGGAGCCAAATCCGCATTGAAGCCAACTGGACCATCGCGAGGAAGTTCTCGGCCAGCTTGGGGTGACTACACGAAAGTGACGTATCTGCGGCTCTGTTGCAAACATTGGTGACGGCCGGGCAGCGTCACCCCGTCTGGGTCACAATCGCCTTCATCCGCATGCTCACGCGCAGAACGGCTCTGTTGCAAACTCTGATGCGGTTGCCAAGGTTGGGCCCTTGGATTGGTAAGGTCAGTTGTGATGGACGATTTCAAAGGGCGGCATTTTACCGGCGAGGTCATCCTATGGGCGGTCCGCTGGTACTGCCGGTACGGCATCAGCTACCGCGATCTCGAGGAAATGCTGGCGGAACGTGGCATCGATGTCGATCACACGACCATCTATCGCTGGGTGCAGCGCTATGCGCCGGAGATGGAGAAGCGGTTGCGCTGGTTCTGGCGGCGAGGCTTTGATCCGAGCTGGCGTCTGGATGAGACCTACGTCAAGGTTCGGGGCAAATGGACCTACCTGTACCGGGCGGTCGACAAAAGGGGCGACACGATCGACTTCTTCCTCTCGTCGACCCGCAGCGCCAAAGCCGCGAAGCGCTTTCTGGGAAAGGCCCTTCGCGGGCTGAAGGGCTGGGAGAAACCAACGAAACTCAACACCGACAAGGCCCCCAGCTACGGCGTCGCAATCGCCGAGTTGAAACGAGAAGGGAAGCTCGCCCTGGAAACCGAACACCGGCAGGTAAAATACCTGAACAACGTGCTCGAGGCCGACCATGGCAAGCTCAAATTGTTGATCAAGCCCGTGCGTGGTTTCAAATCGATGCCGACAGCCTACGCCACGATCAAGGGCTTCGAGGTCATGCGCGCCCTGCGCAAAGGGCAAGCCCGGGCATGGTGCCTGCAGCCAGGGATCAGGGGAGAGGTGCGTCTGATCGAAAGAGCATTTGGCATTGGCCCCTCGGTCATGACCGAGGCCATGGACGTGCTCAATCAGCATTTTGCCAATGCTGCCTGATCCCCAGACGGGGTGACGCTGCCCGGCCGTCACCAATGTTTGCAACAGAGCCCGCAGAACTGCAAGATATTGCTATGTGGGGTGATCCTTCGCGTCAAGCACTTACCCTTCGTTCTGTACTTACCGTTTCAATCGTGTCCCCTTCTCTTTGTAAACTAAACGGTGGTTTGGTTGACTGACAACCGGCTCTAGCACGTTGTAAACCTATAAGCGCTGCGGACCCCTCAGTTACAAGGGCCCGTCATTGCCGGCGGGTGCCCCTTGGGCCAGACCGGTGTCGACAACGGCAGGAAGGGCCTCCGCCGAGTCTACCTCGGCCGAGGCTGTCTGCAGGCGGATAGAACTGCGGATTGACGCTGCATCGAGACGATCCTGGAAGTAGGTCTGAGACCACGCCATGTCGGCCCATTCGTCGGGACGCGCCTGGTAAGCGCCTACGCGGCCTATGAGGCCGCACAACCAGTCTGCACACTGACAGGTCTGATATCGCTCGCTTTCCACCTGAAAGGGGGGTTCTACAATTCGGCGACGGGGCGAGGGGCCGCCATACATCGCCTGACTGGCGCGAGTCAGGATCGCATCGCGATCCTGATGTTCGTCCATGACGATCACCATGTCGGCGTCGTTCTGATCGGCAAATTGGTTGAGGCGTTTCATCGCCTCACCTAAAACGGTCAGGTAAAGTGCTTGCGCCTTGAACTCGGCGACAGGGCGGTTCTTTTCAAGGCCGACATAGAATACGTGTCCGCCGCTTGCGCGAATCTTGTTGAGGATGCGGTTGGCCGCTGTACGCACCTGACGATATTTCTCGACGTTGATGGTGGTGAAAAGGGCTGAACCCTTCTTCTCCCATGTCGCGGGATGTTGACCGCTTTTCTGGATCTCCCATGCCAGCATGTTGCATTTCAGCTGGTAGAACCAAGTCGAAAACTGCCGAACAGACGATGCCGGCAGGATCATGCCTCCTAGCCCGAAGACTGGACTGTCGTTGTATGCCGGATCGTCGCGCGCGACATACGGGCCGATGTGACCAAATTCATCGAGATAGGCGAAATACAGCATTTAGCACCCCAGAATCGCGAAAGCCCACGCTAAGCGTGGGCTTCGGAATTGGGGCAGCCCATGAGCCGCGTCCACCGACGGTTATGGCCAGTCAACTCTCCTTTGTCAAGTAGGCGCAATGACTGCCCTCATTCTGAAGCAGAGGCCGCAGGCTTGATAGCAGCCCACGTTGGTTTATGATCCCAGTATGAACGTTATCGATCATCAGCCACATGCTTGGTATCTGCTTGAAGATAACGGTGTGCTATTTATCGACGCTGCATGCAGCCATAGTTTTGTCGACTATTCCGTTTTGATCGAACTTGACAAACAAGAGTTGCAAAATTTCGAAAGCGATGGACGATCTTTTCTGGACCAACTCGCCTATGACATTCACTATAGTGCGCCGGGAGTTCGGGGGAGCAATTCCCCATATAAGTCACGAAATTTGGCACAACTACGCGCCGAAGAGGTCAGCGAGGCGGTAAAGATTTGGCAGGCTGCCCGCATTGGGTGAGCGCGGACTTTCCAGACGATTGGCTGGTAGCCAGCCATCGGGGGCGACTAATCGAATTATTTTCGGTGTTTTATGGGTATGCCTATAACGCACTGCGTACCGTTAATGACGGGGGCTGGGACAATGCCGCCATTCCCGCGCAAAGGGTTGAATGGCAGGTTCATCGGCAAAATCCGGCATGGCGAGAACTGTCCGCTAGCCAGAAATGTGACTGCGATAGGAGGCCGTGTGTGCTGCGCTGTGCGGCTCGGCTCTCCCTGCCGCTGATCGGTTGGGGCATGGTGTCGGCCAACGGCACCGCCGCCGACCGACGCCGTCCATCGACGATGACAAATCCGAGGAAGCTGCTAACCTCCGCGCATGACCCTGGAACAGCTTCGCATTTTCGTCGCCGTTGCCGAACGCGAGCACATGACGCGAGCGGCGGACGCTGTGGGCGTCACGCAGTCCGCCGCTTCTGCCGCCATCGCCACGCTGGAGGCACGGCACGCCATCAAGCTGTTCCACCGCGTGGGGCGCGGCATCGAGTTGACCGATGCCGGTCGCTTCTTCCTTGGTGAGGCGCGGGCCGTGCTGACGCGGGCGGCCGAGGCGGAACTGGCGCTTGGCGAATATGCCGGGCTCAAGCGCGGCCATCTGCGGCTTGTTGCCAGCCAGACCATCGCCGCTTACTGGCTGCCCGAGCGACTGGCCGCTTTTCACCGCCGCTATCCCGAGATCGAACTCTCCGTCGCGATCGCCAACACCGAAGGCGCCGCACGCAGCGTGCGGGACGGCGAGGCCGAACTGGGCTTCATTGAAGGGGCGGTCGATGATCCATCGCTCGCGTACTGGAAGGTGGGCGAAGACCGCATGTTGCTGGTGAGCAGCACCCCCGCCGAGGCGATCACCAATGCATGGCTGGCGGCGGCCCCATGGGTGATGCGCGAGCCCGGATCCGGCACGCGCTCGACTTTCGAGGCCGCTATTCTGGATCGAGGCCTCGACCCGCACACGCTCAACGTGGTGCTGACCTTGCCGTCCAACGAGGCCGTTCTTGCGGCGGTGCGCGCGGGCGTGGGCAGCGCGATGCTGTCCCAGTTGGTCGTAACCCCGCTTCTGGAAGCCCGCGCGCTGTTCGCGCTGCCGCTCGCGCTTCCCCCGCGCCCCTTCCATGGGCTGCGGCAGAAGGAGCGTTACCGGAGCAAGGCGGCCGATGCGTTGCTCGATACGATCAAGAGCTTCAACGCGCAGCCGGACTGGGTGATCTGATCGTTTCAAGTGATTGGTTTGATCACGAGGATTTTTCGACGGATCAAGAAAACGCGCTGCCGGAGGGCGTTGATGACGCTCCATCGCCAGCGCGATCAGGCCGGAGCGCGGCCAATCAACAACTTAAATCGATCATAACCATATAAATTGATCGTTGGATTGATCGGTCGGCTGGTCGCATCTGTGTCTCACCAAGGAGATGCAACGTGACGACACAGAGCCTGTCCAGCCACCCCGAACTGCCCGGCAGCGCCCTTCTGCCTGGCCTCGCACTATGCCTGACCGTGACCGGAGGCGCCCTCATCCTGCAACGGATCGAAGCGGCGGTTTTCGGGCGCACCTGGTTGGAAGCGCTCGTCCTCGCGATCCTGATCGGCACAACCGTCCGCACCGTCTGGACGCCGGACAAGCGCTGGTTTCCCGGCATCACGTTCAGCGCCAAGGTTCTGCTCGAACTCGCCGTTGTCCTGCTGGGCGCCTCGGTCAGCGCAGCGACGATCATGGCCGCCGGAGCGGGCCTGTTGATCGGCATCGCCTTCGTGGTCTGTGCAGCCATCGCCAGCAGCTATCTGATCGGGCGATTGCTGGGGCTGCCGACGCGAATGGCGCTGCTCGTCGCCTGCGGCAATTCGATCTGCGGCAACTCGGCCATTGCCGCAGTGGCGCCGGTGATCGGCGCGGACGGCGAGGACGTTGCGGCCTCGATCGGCTTTACCGCCGTTCTGGGCGTGGTGGTCGTGCTGATGCTGCCGCTGCTCGCCTTTGGCCTGCACCTGAGCGGCCACCAGTTCGGCGCGCTTGCAGGCCTCACCGTCTATGCCGTGCCGCAGGTGATCGCCGCCGCCGCGCCCGGTGGGGCCACCGCCGTCCAGATGGGGACGCTCGTCAAGCTGGTGCGCGTGCTGATGCTTGGCCCGGTCTGCCTGATCCTTTCGCTGATCGCGCCAAAGCTGCGCGAGGAAGCCGACGAATTGCCCCCGCATGTGACCACCGGCGAACGCCCCGCCCTTGGCAGGCTGCCCCTGCACCACCTCGTGCCATGGTTCATCATCGGCTTTCTCGGCCTGATGGGGCTGCGTTCCTTCGGCCTGATCCCGCAGGCCGCGCTGGCTCCGGCGAACGACGCCGCCACGTTGCTCACCGTCGTCTCGATGGCAGCGCTCGGTCTGGGGGTCGATGTCCGCACGGTGGCCCATGCCGGAGGCCGCGTGACTGCTGCTGTCGTCCTCTCGCTCCTCGTGCTCGGGGCGATCAGCCTCGGCCTGATCCACCTGCTGGCCTTGGCCTGAACCGGCCCCTCTTTTCTCGCATCGGAGACCAACATGAAGCCGTATCTCCCCCTCTCTGCCTTGGCCGCCGCGCTGGCACTGGCCGGATGTTCCGGTTCCTCCACGCCCACCGGCAAGGCTGCGGCGCCCGCCACAGCCGCCGCCGACGATGCCACCACCTGCAAGAGCGGCATCACCCTCCAGTTGCTGGGATCGGGCGGCCCCGTCTCGGACGACGCCCGCGCGTCATCGGGCGCGGTGGTGTGGATCGATGGCAAGGCGCGACTGCTGATCGACGCAGGCGGCGGCACCTATCTGCGCTATGGCCAGACCGGCGCCCGGCTCGAAGATCTCGACTTCATCGGCATCTCGCATTTCCACACCGATCACGTGGCGGACCTGCCGGCGATCCTGAAGGGCGCCTATTTCCTCAGCGGCCGTCATGACGTGGCGCTGGTTGGCCCCGGCGGCAATGCAAACTTCCCCAGCATGACCGCTTTCTTTGATCGCGAATTCGGCCGAGGCCATGGCGCGTTTGAATATCTGGCCGGACTGTCTGGCGGCACCGATGGCCTGAACCTGTCGGTTCACCCCTCGAACGTCAACGTCGCCAGCCCCGTCGCCACCAAGGTCTGGCAGGGCGATGGCGTCACCATTTCCGCTCTGGGCATCCCGCATGGCGATGTGCCTGCGCTCGCCTATCGCATCGACACGCCCAAGGGCGTGATGGTGCTCTCGGCCGACCAGAACGGCAGCCGCAAGGAATTCATCGATTTCGCCAAGGGCGCCGACCTGCTGATGATGCCCGCCGCCATCGACGATGATGCCGATGCCCAGTCCCGCTTCCTCCATGCGACGCCAACGGTCGTCGGCAAGATCGCGGCACAGATCCATCCGAAGATGCTCGTCCTCGACCACTTCATGGGCCGCTCGCTGAAGGACAAGGACAAGAATGTCGCGATCATCCAGCGCTATTATCACGGCCCCGTCTTTGCTGGCCGCGATCTCTCCTGCTTCCCGCTTTCCCATTGAATGAAAAGGAGCATATCATCATGAAGCATGAACTGATCCTGGGCATCGCCGCCACTTCTCTGCTTGCCGCCCCGGCTTATGCAGCGCCGCAGGCTCCCGCCCCGGCCACCGCATCACAGCCCGCCAAGGGTGGCGGCAAATGCGCCAGCGGCAAGTGCGGCACCGAAAAGATCTACAGCCAGACCAAGCTCCGGCACGATCCGAACGGCGTCCTGGTCCGCGCCCGCGACGGCAAGTGCGGCCTGACCGGCAAGGGCTACAAGGTCGCTGAAAACAGCCAAAGCCGGTTGGCGGAGGGCGTATGCGGACGCTGACCGAAGGCGCGCGCGGACTTGGGCTTCGGCCCGAGTTCGTCGACACCCTTCTCGAATTGCCGGCCGTTAAAGGTCTGGATTTTCTGGAAGTCGCCCCCGAAAACTGGATGCAGATCGGCGGTCGCAAGCGCGACCAACTCGACCGCATCGCTGATCGCTATCCATTGGTCGCGCATGGCCTGAGCCTGTCCATCGCCGATACCGAGCCGCTCAACACCGCCTTCTTGCGCGATGTTGCCCGGTTCCTCGACGACTATGGTATTGCCATCTACAGCGATCACCTGAGCGCCGCGCGCGACAGCACCGGCTATCTCTACGATCTGCTTCCGGTTCCGCGCCGCGCGGAGAACCTACCCTATCTTGCAGGCCGCATTGCGCAGGTGCAGGATTTCACCGGCCGCCGCCTCGTTCTGGAAAATATCTCCGCCTATTATCGCTATCCCGGCGAGATGACCGAGGGCGCGTTCTTCGCTGAACTCGTCGCGCGCTCCGGTTGCGGCATCCTGCTCGACATCAACAACGCCTATGTGAATGCGCGCAACCACGGCACCGATGCCGACGCGTTCCTCCGCGCGCTGCCGTCCGAGGCCATCGTCTATTATCACATCGCCGGGCATCTCGAACTTGCCGACGGATTTCTGCTCGATACCCATGGCACGCCAGTCGCCGACGCAGTCATGGCGCTCGCAGGAAAGGCCTGGGCGCTGCATGGCGCGCGCCCGCTGCTGCTCGAACGCGACAACAAAGTGCCCGCGCTCGATGTCCTGCTTGCTGATCTCGGCTATATCGCAACCGCCGTCGACGAAGGCCGCCATGTCCTCGCCTGAAACCGCCGCACCGCCCGCCATGGCGATGGAATTCGCCGGCTTCTGCCGGGCCGCCCGCACAATCGGCTCGGAGATATACGGCCAGTTGCTGCGCGAGAATGTCGCCGACGTCCTGCGGGCTAGCTTCCCGCTGTTCACCGGCGGTATCGGCAGCGCGGCACTGGATGCGGCGATCGAAGCCTTTATCCAGCGCCACCCGGCGACGCGCCCGCAGTTCCACCATATCGCCACCGAGTTTCTGCTTTTTGCGCAGCGCCAACTTGTATTGTCGCCCCAACAGATCGCGCTGCTGGAATATGAGTGGGCGCTGCTCGCTGCAGAGATCGACCCCGCATCGGTGCCACCCGCCAGCACGGATGTAGACAGGCTTTCGCTAAACCCCACCGCCCGTCTGGTGTTGTTGCAGTTCGATCCCGCCCGGCCAGCGGTCGCGGGGGACGCCGTCGATCGCCCGCATGCGATTTTCCGAACCGCCAGTCATCAGGTGCTCACCCTGCCGCTGACACTGCCGGATTGCCTGCTGGTCGAGCATGTTCGTGCGAAGGAAGCGGCGCCGCTTGTCGGGCTTTTCGACGCGCTCATGCCCTGTTGCTCGGCCGTCGAACTCCAGACCAGCCTGACGCGTGGTCTGGTCTGCGGCCTGTTCTGCCCATCCCAAAGACCATCGGAGACCCCGCATGAAACTGATCGCTCTTGTTGACACCGCGCTGGAAAAGGCCCGCGCGCTGGACTTCCTCGCCCCGCTCGCCATCCGGCTCTATCTGCTGCCCATCTTTTACGAAGGCGCGCACGCAAAGCTGACCGGCTTCGAGGCGCTGGTGCAGTGGTTTGGCGCCCCCGTTGCACAGGGTGGGCTGAACATGCCCGCCCCACTGCTGATGGCGGCTCTCGCCACGGCGACGGAAACCGCCGGTTGCATCCTGCTGGCGCTCGGCCTGTTTACCCGTCTGATCTCGATCCCGCTGATGGTGACGATGACGGTTGCCGGCCTGTCGGTCCACTGGTCGCACGGGTGGGCGGCAATCGCGGGAAAGACCGCCGAGTCCACCATGCGGCTCCAGGCCTTCATGGAATGGTTGGCACAGAATTTTCCCGGCCGGTTCAACTACATCACCCAATATGGCGACCCGGTGGTGCTCAACAACGGCATCGAGTTTACGGTCACCTATGTCATCATGCTTGCTGTCCTCTTCTTCTACGGCGGCGGACGTTTTGTAAGTCTGGACTATTGGCTCGGACAGTTCCGGGCACGCCCGGACGGCGCCCTGGCTGCGGCGCATGTCTGACACCTAGCTCCTTGGTTTCGACGGTATTCTTGGCTTTTCTACGCCGCGAATGCCGTTGAAATCGCTGTTCACTTCGGCCGATCATATCGCCCACAGCATGCTCGAAACGTGAAACGGCCAGTTGCGGTCATTGCGGACACTCCTGCCAGCGCCACGGAACGACGCAATCTGGTCGGGTGCCGCTGGCATCGGAACGCGCAGTCGTGGGACATTGCTTCCCTTCGTGAAACGCAAGCTGAACGACGGCATTAGACAGGAGTGGACGTTCGAACCTTGCTGACTGTCGTGGTAATTTGCGATACGATTGCTGCTATCCCAACCGGGAATGTACACGACCGAAAGCAGACAAGCCTATCAGTCAGGCAATTCTCTTCAATAAATGATGATATCGAGGATGATTTAGGTTCGCACAGAAAGTGAGAATGCGACCGCCTCAAGAAACGAGATGGTTTGTTCGAGACCTTCTACATGTCGCGCAGGCGAACGATTGTCGTTGATATGCTGCTGTAAACTTACTACATGCTGAAGGCTACAGTCACGCGGAGCAGTTTTCCGACTACAGAATGTCCTGCCTTATCCAGCGCCTCCGGTTGCAAGGTAGAAACGAGCTGGTAAGCCGAGAAGCGAAAATCTTTTACAACTTCGTCTGTGTCGCTACCGATCTCGGCGGGGTTCAACTGTATCGAACCAGGGTCACGGCACAGTAACTCGAGGGATGGCTCGATAAGACATGAGACTGTGATATGCGCTTTGATCGTCTTTCGAACAGCGATGTTGGGATAGAGGTCCGCCAACAGTGTGCCATCTAGGGGGCGCTTGAGCGTAACATCACGGAGCATAACCGTCTCTCCAGGTGAGAACGGTTCGCGCGCATCGGCGGGTGCCACAACCTCATCGAAAAAGCGTACTACGAATATTATTGGACTGTCGCGCCGCGCCGTCAATAGCGCAGTGTGTATCCGCTGTGCTGCAACGTAGTTCAGACTTGCGGCAACGGATTTAGCTGATCGCTCTGCTGCCTTATCTGCCGCTCGCAACTGACCCCAGTCGATGGTCGCCTGACCGGCAGGCACTAGTGATGCGGCAACACACGCCCCAACTGCGCCCGAATGTGTCCAGACGATACAGGCCAGTCGCACATGGCTGGAGGCCGATGGTTTGTTGGTAAGTGCGTCCCATGTCGCCGCCCGCACGGAAGCGCTGACAGGAACCCTGACATCGATAGACGAGACAACGCCATACTCAACCGGAACGTTGTGCAGGTCAAACTTAGCTGGCACTATGGCCCCTGCAATATTGGTCTGGGCAACCGACGGGGTTGACGCAGTGACGAGCGCAGCTGACATTGCCAACCCGAGATATTTCATATTCACCTCAAAAAAGAGAAATATTCCAGAACAATACGATTGCACCAGTAAGGCAACTTATCTGATTTGGCAAATTTCAGAGTCCGGGCGGCAGCTACCTCCGATCTGGTCTCCAAACCCGCTGCTTCTGAATCCAGGCCATTGTCGCCATTCACTAAGTGCAAAGCGTGCCGGCCGGATGCAACCTACTTTAGCGGCAGAATTCTCGTAAACCGGTCGTTGCCCTCTAGGCCCTTGAATGGCGGCAAGTGGTCGCGTCCGGTCAGTCCGCTGTTCCAGAGGATCGTCAGGTAGCCAGCCATCGGGGGCGACTAATCGGATTATTCTCGGTCTTTTATGGGTGTACCTAATAAGGACCAGCGTCAGCGCGGTCTCATTATTGCGGTTTGACAACGTAAAAAAGACTGCAATAAATAAGACTGCCTAAAAGAGACCGCCCATGTTCGTTCGTGCCTATCTTCGAGCCTCGACCTCGCAACAGGACGCCTCTCGGGCGAGAGGTGCCCTTGATGCGTTCGCAACCGAACGGGGCTTGCGCATCGCCGCCCGCTACATGGAGAATGAAAGTGGGGCCAAGCTCGATCGGCCCGAGTTGTTTCGTCTGTTAGCAGATTGTGACCCCGGCGACGTTCTTTTGGTGGAGCAGGTTGACCGCCTGTCCCGCCTCACGGCTCCGGACTGGATGAAGTTGCGATCGGAGATCGACGCTAAGCAGGTTCGGATCGTGGCGTTGGACCTGCCCACGTCATGGAGCCTTGCCGCCACTAGCGACGAGTTCACCGCGCGGATGTTTTCTGCGGTCAACAATATGATGCTCGATGTTCTCGCTGCTGTTGCCCGAAAGGATTATGATGACAGGCGGCGGCGCCAGTCCGAAGGCACAGCGCGTGCCAAGGCTGCGGGCTTGTATAAAGGGCGACCTGAGAACAAGGCTCGCAATGTCGCTATCGCTGCTATGTTGGGAGACGGTCGCACCTGGCGTGAGGTCATGGACGCCACAGGATGTAGTCGAACGCTTCTAGCGAAAATTGCGCGTGACGTTCGGGAGCGACGCGCTGAAGCAGATGAGGCCCCCTGCCCCCCCCTGTGAAACGGTGGTTTTGTTGACTGACAACCTCGCGCGGTGCGGACCTTGGGAATGGCCGAGGTTTCTTCGGATTGTGCAGTGCAGCAAAATGGCCTAATTCGGCACTGTCAACTTAATCAGAAAAAATTCAGATTAAGTTGACATTTTTGGAAGATGCTATCATTTTTGCCACTCTGATAGCAGGAGTGATGGCGTTATGCCAGCTTTGACGATCCGCAATATACCCGATGACGTCCATCGGGGGCTCAAGGCCCTCGCTGCAAGCCACGGTCAGAGCACGGAGGCGGAAGTGCGTGCCATTCTCGCGGCAGCCGTTAAGCCGGCGTCACGCCTGAAGATGGGGCAAGCTCTTTGGGAGCTTGGCCGTGAGGCCGGGCTCACCAGTGACGACATTGCTGCAATGGAAGCATCCCGCGCCAGCAAGCCCGCTGAGCCGCTGAGCTTCGATTGATGATTGTCCTTGATACGAACGTCATTTCGGAAATGATGAAGCCTGAGCCGGCAGAGAGTGTGCGGCGCTGGCTTGACGATCAGCCAGCGGAGGTTCTGTTTCTCACATCGGTTAGCCAGGCCGAGCTGCTGTTTGGCATCGTCATGCTTCCGGCAGGTCGTCGCAAGGAAAACCTTGCTGCCGTGCTCACCGGCCTTGAGCCTCTGTTTGCCGGGCGCATTTTGCCTTTCGATAGCGATGCCGCGCAGCATTATGCCGATCTGGCGGTTGAAGCCCGGAGCAACGGCCAGGGCTTTCCGACACCAGATGGCTACATTGCCGCCATAGCCGCATCGAAGGGGTTTGCTGTTGCCACGCGCGATGTTGCCCCCTTCGAGGCTGGCGGAGTGGCTGTCATCAATCCTTGGGAGGCTGGGGAATGAAGCTGGGATATGCTCGGGTCAGCACGGGGGAGCAGAACCTTGCTCTGCAAATTGACGCGCTCCGCGCGGCGGGAGTTGAGCGTATCTTTGAGGATAAGGGGGTCAGCGGCTCGATGGTTCTCAAACCGGCCTTTGCGGACATGCTGAGGCACGCCAGGGCTGGCGATGAGATCATTGTATGGCGGCTAGATCGACTGGGCCGGTCCCTTACCTCCCTCATCACCGAGTTGGAGTTGCTGGCCAAACTTGATCTTGGTTTTCGGTCCTTGACCGAGCAGATCGAAACGGTGACGCCCGGTGGCCGGCTGTTCTTTCATATGGTTGGAGCCTTTGCTCAGTTTGAGCGGGATGTGATCCGAGAGCGTACTAATGCTGGGCTTCAGGCGGCACGGCGCGCTGGCAAACGCTTGGGGCGGCCTCCGTCGATCAGCGATTCCCAATGGCAGCAGGTTAAGGCGCTGATGTCTGGCCCTGCTGAAATGAGTGTGGCGTCCGTCGCCGATCTGCTGGGGGTAAGCCGCCAAGCTATCTACAAGCGGCTCCGCCGCGAGCAAGCCACAGAGGCATCCGCTTCAGAGGCAGGCCCCCTGCCCTGCCCGGTCGGTTAGTTGCGCGAAGGTCTCAGCGGTCTGTTCGCCCCCTCCTGTTCAGGCTCGCATCCGCCTGAGTGATGCTGATCCGGCATTGTCCCGTTCCTTCATGGGCGTGTTGCTGTCTGACGCACTTGAACGCCTCCCCTGCCCTTGCGTGTTTGGGCTTCGCCCCAAGCGGATAACCGTCGCTGTGCGACTACGGTTTCCGTAAACGGACCCTCCGTTTTTCAGCTTGCCCGCGCCAGGTGGCCGTTCCGGGGATGTGCGTCAGCAACGACGTGAAGCGCCCCGGGTTTCCCGGAGGCATTTTCAATTGAGTCATGCAACCATATCGAGGGTCTCTCTGGCTGCATAGTAGTTTGCCTCGGCCTCGGCGGGCGGGATGTAGCCGATGGGGCCGAAAAGGCGCTGGTTGTTGAACCAATCCACCCAGCGCAGGGTTGCTATTTCGACTGCCGATGCGCTTGGCCATGACCTCTGACGCCAGATCACCTCGGTTTTGTAGAGGCCATTGATGGTCTCGGCCAAGGCATTGTCATAGCTGTCGCCGACGCTGCCGACCGATGGTACGAGGTTGGCTTCGGCCAGACGCTGGGTGTAGTTCATGGCGAGATATTGAACGCCCCTGTCGCTATGGTGGATCAGGCCATCTTCCGGCCCTGGCCTGCGGGCTTGTATCGCCTGCTCCAAGGCGTCCAGCACGAAGCCGGCGGTAGCCGACGTGCTGACCTTCCAGCCCACGATCCGGCGGGCATAGGCGTCGATCACGAAAGCTACATAAACGAAGCCGGCCCAGGTGTGGACGTATGTAAAATCGACCACCCACAATGCGTTGGGACGTTCAACGCGGAACTCGCGATTGACTTTATCCAATGGGCACGGGGCTTTCGGATTGCTGACCGTGGTGATCGTCGTCTTGCCACGCCGAGCGCCCGCCAGCCCCATGGCCGCCATCAGGCGCTCCACGGTGCACCGGGCGACAGCCACGCCATCGCGCAGCAACTGGTGCCAAACTTTGCGTGCTCCATAGAGCCCGGAACTGGCCTCGTGGACGCGCTTGATCTGCGCCTTGATCTCGTCATCACGACGGGCACGCGCGGGGCGCCTGCCGGGATCGACCAGGCGACGTGCATGTTCATGGTAGGAGGACGGGGCGATCGCCAACTCATGGCAGATCGGCTCGATACCCAGATCCTCACGATGGGCGTCGATGAACGACATCATCATTTCTCGCGGCGGTCGAGTATCCGTCTTGGTCAAGGGCGAACAGGTTGCCAATCGCGTCCTTCACGCAACAACGTGTTTGCCAGAACGATGATGCGCCGCATGACGGCGGTGATAGCCACCTTCTTTGCTTTCCCTGCATTTACGAACTGCTGATATTTGTCACGGAAATCATGATTGAAGCGAATGGCAACCAACGCAGGCATGTAAATTGCCCGTCGAAGTGATGCCCTACCACCAATAATCCGCTCTTTGCCTTGCCACTTGCCTGACTGTTGCGTCATAGGCGCAAGCCCAGCCAGAGCGGCGATCTTTTTGCTGTCGAGATGTCCAAGCTCTGGCATGTCGATCACCAACGTGGTCGCGGTCAATCTGCCGATCCCGGGAATGGTCATGAGGCGTCTGATGCGCTCATCAAGGGTGCCACGCTGCTGAGCGATCTGCGCAATCACTTGATCCAGGGCTTTGATGTCCGTGTCGATGTCATCGATCCGGCGGCAAAGTTGGTCCTTCACAAGCGGGTTGCTCGCTGTGGCGAGACGCGTCTTTGCGGTGATCTGATCTTTGACCATGGCCCGCCTAGCTGTCAGCAACTCTCTGAGATCATGAATATCTTCGCCTTCAATGCCTTGTGGGGCCAGATCAAGGACCACGCCCATTCGTGCCAACATCCTGGCATCAACGCTGTCGGTCTTGGCCAGACGGCCGATAGCCTGAGCAAAGCGCCGCGCTTGCTTCGGATTGACCTTGATGAAAGGCTGCCCCGCCAAGCTGAGGTATCGTTCAAGCCCACGATGATATGCGCCGGTCGCCTCGAAAACGACCAACACCCCCTTATTCTTACCCAGCCATGTGCATAGCTGGGCGAAACCCTCAACCGTGTTGGGCAGGCTGAGTGCTGCGTCTTGGGAATGCCAAAACGCATCCAGGCGGTCTTTCGACACGTCGATCCCGATGGTATCCTTGGCCATCTCTTCTTTCTACCTTTGCTTGTCGTTCGGGCCCGGAGCCCACGTATCCGTTCAGGTCGTAAGAAAAGACGGAGGCTCGCCAAACTCGACCGCGGTCCTGCAAGACCAAGCTCCGCACGGCGCCGCCTCCGCCACAACCCGGCACCGCAGCTGCGGTGCCGGGTTGTGGCTCCCTTTTGCCTCAGGAGCCGGGAATTCTCATAAGACAAGCTCCGCCATCGCAAAATACGCTGATGCCTTGCGCAGGATCTCGTTGGCGCGCCGCAGTTCCTTGACCTCGCGCTCCAGCAGTTTGAGCCGGGCCTGGTCATCGGCGGCCAGCGCCGCTGGTGCCGTTCGTCGGCTCGCCTCCTCACGGCACCAGCGGCGCAGAGTCTCGGCCGTGCAGCCAATCTTGCTGGCGATCGAGGTCATCGCCTCCCACTCCGAGCCGTAATCGGCGCGATGCTCGCCAACCATGCGCACCGCGCGTTCGCGGACTTCAGGTGAAAACTTGTTCCGGGTCTTGCTCATCACGAAAGCTCCTTCTCACAAATCGGAGCCTCCGGGAAACCCGGGGCGCTTCAACACCATCCAGGCGATCCATTGCCAAGCGATGGTGAGGTGACCGCGACGCGGTAAGCCCCCATCCAAAACCGACCAGCGACCGCGCAGAACGCAAAGATCACCATGGCCCGCCAGTTGTTTAGGCGCGAACCTCCCGTGACCCACGCCGGCATCAGGGTAAAGAAGATATCCACCATGGGCTGGCCACGCCAATAAGGTACACGCCCAAGTTGACTGTCCGCATGATGCAAAACGACTGCCTGTGCAGCAAGACCACGCAGGCCCGTCAGTGACGCGGCAATGCGACCTGACAGCAACGCATTGCAAATCTTCCCTAAAATATGGTCGGAATATGATCCCCTTGCTACTCCGGCCTATATTCAAATATATATTACACTGAAATTTGAAAAATATAATGCGCAATAGAAATACCATTTTTTATTCGACACAGATTGGACTGATGCGCATCAGGAAGTTATATAAAGCAGATACATACTACAATATTCAGGACCGCGCCGGGACGCGACCGGCGCGCGGGGGAGAAAGGGCGCGATGCTCAGTAAAGTCACCAAGGCACTTCGCACCGATCCCGCCGGATTTCCGCGGCGCGCTGCCAGTGCCATGGCAGAACGCGGGAGGCTCGACGCCTTTCGCCTGCTCGGGATGCCCGCCGGCAGCGTCGTGCATTATGGCGTTCACCGCAATGGCAATGCCGGGGATACCGCCCTGTTCACGGCAACGCGAATGCTGTTCGATACCCGCTTCGGCGCCCAGACCTGGACCCGACTGCCGGTGCGCGCCCCCGTCCGCCCTGCCGATATAGACCGCATCAACGCTCACGCCAGGGCCGTGGTGGTCGGCGGAGGCGGATTGATCATCCCGGATTCGGTCTCGAACAGCCTGTCGGGCTGGCAATGGAACATCGCACTCAAAGATCTCGAGCGGCTTGATCGCCCCCTCGTACTCAACGCAGTGGGCTACAATGCCTTCCACGGCCAATCGAACTTCGCCGACCGATTTGGGGCACATGTCGTGGAGACAGTCCGCAAGTCAGCCTTCGTCGGACTGCGTAATACCGGTTCGATCCGCTCCCTTAGCACGCACCTTCCGCCCGAACTGACATCACGCTTGCGCCACCAACCCTGCCCGACAACCGTTCTTTCGTATCTGCTCCCCGCTCATGAGGCCACAAGCCCCCCTGCCCGCGACTTCAAGCACACACCAGGGCGTCACTTGTCGATCAACCTGGCCTTTGACCGGGTCGAGCGGCGCTTCAACGGTCAGGTCGAGGCCTGCGTTCGGGATATTGCCGACGCTGCACACCATATGGTGGCACACGGATGGCGCGTGAGCGTGGCCATCCACGATCCGCGCGACCGTTTTTTTCTGCCGCTTCTGCGCCGCTTCGACCTCACATTCGACATCATCGACATTGCCCATGCCGGGCTGCGCACAATTCTGGATTATTACCGGACCACCGACTTGACCATCGGGATGCGCGGTCACGGGCAAATGGTCCCCTTCGGACTCCAGCGCCCGATCTTCACGCTCTCATCACATCCTAAAATGGACTATTTCCTCGAAGATATCGGACAGCCCGGCTGGGGCGTTGACATTCGTGAACCCGGTTTTCGTGACGCCCTGATTGCAGGCATGGAAAGCGTGGTCGCCGCCCCGGAAGCTACATACGCCACACTCCAGACAGCCCAAGCCCGCTTGTGGAAGCAAATGCAGGACAATCTGACCTTGTGCGCAGATGCCTTTTGAGCTGGGCGACAAACCGGGACACCTGAAGACATGACCCCAAATTCACCACAATCACAGCACAACTGATTTTAAAAAAACCATAAAGGTTATTTGGAAATACAGATCGCCCCCCAAAACTGGCAAATTTTCATCGCGAATCGCCCCCACGCCAAAAACAAGCAGGCGCTTCACCAGACACAAATCATCAAAAATTTTTCAGCCATGATCGACCGTGCACACATATCCGCATCATCCGCGAAATCAACATTATTGCATTAAATCATTAACTTATAATCCGAGACGACGCCGCAGCCTATTTGCCGTTAAACGACGATCATAAATTGCAAATAGCTAAACAATAACGATTTACATCGTTGATTCAGGCAAAATCACACCACAACGGATAATCTGCGTTGAATTTATGAAAAAAAGCACGTAGTAAAAATACATAGTCCGATTGTGGGAGTCTTCTCCGATGCAGCTCTTGAAGATCACTACGGCTGGCATGGCAGCATCTCTACTGATTACGGGAACGGCTCAGGCGTCTTCGACGCGCGCATCAGGCATGCCAGTTGCGCCGATTGCAGCCAAGAAGCTGATCCGCACCTCAGCTCCTGTCTCCAGTAAAAACAAGGCAGTTCCGACCAGCGCCATGATACTCATGGGCATTGCTGGCGCTGGCGCATTGGGAACCGGCCTCTACTTCGCGGTTCGGGATTCTTCCACCGGAAGCTGATGCCCCCGATATTCGAACGTGATTGAGGGGCCAAAGAGTTTTACTTTTCGGCCCCTTTTCCGTTTTCCGGTGACCAGTGCACATGGTGCCGCGCTGAGGAGATGTCATGGAGGCCCCCTCCCACGCGCTTTCAACCCATGCCGGTCCGGCCTCGCCCGATACCAGTCATGAAAGCAGGCAACGGCGCAGGCGCTCGCACAGACACAGGCACGGCACATCCGGAACGGCTGAACGGGAACGCTCCACGCGGCACCCAGCCGATCAGGGAACCTCCCAAGGTCGCCATCGGCGTGCGCGCAGCATCGTGCATTCCCGGCCCGCTGCGGGCGAGATGATCGCGATGGTCGCGGTTGCCAGCGCCATCGCTCTGGGCGGCGGCGGCACCACCAATCCACTGACCGAAACCATCCTTCAGCCGCTGCTGGCCGTGCTGGCGGGCCTGCCGCTGATTCTGCCCCGTCTGCGCATCGGCCTTTCGGCGCCACCACGCTCAACGTGGATTTTGGCATTTCTCGTTCTGATCGTGCCGATCCTGCAACTGATCCCCCTGCCCCCAAGCCTGTGGCAGGCCTTGCCCGGTCGCGCCGCAGAGAGCGCCAGCCTCGCGCTGGTTCATGCCGGACACGCGTGGATGCCCTGGTCGATGGCACCAGCGCGGACCTTTATTTCGCTTCTGGCAATGGTCGGACCGGTGCTCGTTCTGCTGCTGGCGGCCGGACTGGATCAGGCTGGGCGGACCTGGCTGTGCATCACGATCGCAGCCATGGGCCTGGTCTCGATCGTGCTGGGCGTCCTGCAACTTTCCCATGCCGATGGCTTCAGTTGGTCGCTCTATCCCTATTACAACAACGGAAAACTCGACGGCTTCCAGGCCAATCACAATGCACAGGCCGACGTTCTGGGCATTGCCCTGATGGCTTTTGCGGTGGGCTGCACAGCACTCCACCAGAGCACATCACGGCCGATGCTCGTCTGGATACTGGCCGCAACCGGCCTCACGGTTGCGGCACTCGCGCTTTTTCTGACCGGATCACGCACGGGGATCGCGCTCATGCCACTGCCCATGCTCGTCTCCGCTGCCATCCTCCTGCCCACCGCCCACGGCATCATCTTGCGCGCAAAACGACGGATCATCATCGGCCTTGGCGCAGCAGGCCTGGTGTTGACAGGAGTCGGCAGCCTCGCTCTCGCGCGGCTCCCCGCGATCAAGGCCGTATTCGACCGCTTCAATGATCTGGAGAATACCCGCGCGGAGATCTGGACGGACACCTGGCATGCACTGGGCACGGTCTGGCCGATAGGTGGAGGTATCGGAAGTTTCCCCGTCCTTTTCAACGCCGCCGAACGGCTTGAGGTCGTCAGCCCGATCCAGGCCGGACGCGCGCACAACGACTGGCTCGAATGGGCCCTTGAGGCAGGGCTGCCGGGGATTTTCGTGCTCGTCCTGGTTCTGGGTCTGATCGGCCTCCTGGCCTGGCAGGCCATGCGCATCACGGCAGTGTCCCCACGAGCCTTCATGAAGCGGCACAGAGCAAGCCGTCAGGGCACAGGCAACAGCCTTGTGGCACGTGCCCAGACGCTTTTTGCCTGCGGCACCCTCCTTGTGCTGGGCGCCCATGCCCTCGACGACTTCCCGGTCCGGGCCATGGCTCTGGCCTGCCTGGCCGCAGTCGCCGTCGGCCTGCTGACCCCGCCACGCCTCTCGGCACCCGAAACGCTTTCCTCGCCACGCCATTGATCGTATCCAGAACGAAGCAAGGCCATCTCTCCCATGCCAGTCGTTCACGCCGAACCGAGATCCGCACCGAATGCCTGAACACCTGCCCAAGGCCTCACCTCGTGTTTTTTCAGCCTTGCTGGGACGCCGGGCGCTTCTGAGCGGACTATGTGGCGGCGCGATTGCCACCAGCCTTGCCAAGACAGGAATAGCCAAAACAGAAAGAGTCCGCACTCTCGCAAGCCAGCCGCATTCCCCTGCCTCGGGCACCTTGCCCGATGCCTCCCGGTGGCCGAGCTGGGCCCCTACCCCCGAAACAACACGCCGCAAGCTGGCCGTGCTGCGCCATCAGGCCATCAGCCTGCGCCAGTTTGGCGCCACGCTCGACGGCAAAAGTGACGACACGCCCGCCTTTGTCCGCGCCCTGGCCGCAGGGGTACACGCCCTCCTTGTCGATGGCCCTGCCCGCGTGACCGGAACCATCTGCGTTGACCGCCCTCTGGCCATCTTCGGCTCTGGCGCCGGGCCCCACCTCGTCTGGGACGGCATGCCCCGCGATGCCATCTTCACCGTCCGCCGCCAGGACAACGACCCGGCCCTGTTCGTGCATGACGTTGCCCTTGCAGGCCTCCACGCTGTCCGTGCGGATGGGCAAGCCCCCGGCGGCATGCTAGTCCGGGCCATCAACGTACGCGGACTGACCATAGCCGATTGCCGCATGATGCGGATGAGCCTGGCCTACGTCAGCCACGCCCGCATGAGCGCCTACGACCGCACCAAGGGCTCCGAAACGGTCGACCCGGCCGTACTCGCCGGCTTTTCGGCCAGCGACGTGAACGACCTCAACGAGGACATCGCAATTCTGGGCAACGAGGTCGACTATGGTACCTACATGGGTAGCATCATCCGCTTCAACTTCGCTCGTCGCGTCCTCGTCCAGGGCAACAAGGGCCGCTTTGCCCGAATCAGTTGGTGGGGGGGCGGAGCCAAGCGACTCCAAGGGGGGATGCCCCAGTTCCTGCGACGTGTGCGCGACGTCTACATTGCAGACAACACCATCAGCAATGTGAACGGCGGCATTTATGGAAACAACGGACAGTCTATCGCCGTCGTACGCAACATGGTGTCAGATACGACCGATGTCGGCATCGACTTCGAAGGATGCATCGACTGCATCGCGACCCTGAACCATTGCCGCAATGCCGGAAATTTTGTCTATTCTGCTTTTTACATGGCCCGTAACGTGCGCTTCGAACGCAATTACGGCGAACAGGATGGCTCGGCGGCCGACATCAATGACCGCCTCGGTTCCGACCCTATCGGCACACCGCGCGGTGTCTGCCTGGCGGCGCTGCGCGGTGCCGGTTTCGCCAACACGCCCGATGTCATCGACGTGACTTTTGCCGACAATACGTTCGTCTTCAGCGGCCATGACGGTCTGGGGCGATGCCTGTCCGGCGCATTCAATCGCCTTGCCTTTATCGGCAACACCATGCGCAACGTGGTATGCGACATCAGCACCCGGACGGGCGAAGCTGTCATCCTCACCGGAAACCGCCTGAACTTCGACAAGTCTGCAACCAATCCGGTGACCATGCTCGCCGCATCGGCAGCCAAAGGGCAGATCAGCGACAATATCGTAACCATTGAGGCCGCCCAGCCTGCCGGATCGGTCGCCATCGCCTATGCGTTTCCTGGCAACGGCCCTACCGACATCGCCCTGACCAACAATCTGGTTCAGGGCGCCCACCCGCTTCCCATTGCTGTGGCGGCCTCTGGCGCCCGACTCTCGGGCAACAGAGGAGCCCCCGTGCGCACCGGCGCAATTTCCGGAGCAACCGTGCTGATCCCGAAATTTTCAGAATAGTGCAATAAATTGAATGGAAAATCCTCAATTCACCACATGTCATTTCAAAAAGTAGATTTACAAAAACGGAATCAAACCCCCTTAAAGGCTTGCCTAAAGCCCATCATTATGCTGCGATGAAATAATAATCCGCACGAGGCAAAATGCATATCGGATACCGAAGTGACATCGACGGACTGCGCTTCATCGCCGTCGGGTCGGTCGTCCTCTTCCATGCCGGCCTTGGCAGCATGTCTGGCGGATTTGTCGGTGTCGATATCTTCTTCGTCATATCAGGATATTTGATTTCAGCCGGTCTATTCAAGGATGCAGAGACTCAGGGCATCTCCATTGCCCGCTTTTATGAACGCAGGATCAAGCGAATCATTCCTGCCTATGGCGCAGTCATCCTCGCCGCACTGCTTGCGGGCCTGTTTCTGCTACTCCCTTCCGAGTTGACCGATCTGGGCAAGAGCGCACTGGCTGCCACGCTGTTTGTCGCCAATATCCATTTCTGGACCGGAGCCGGTTACTTTTCCGGTGATCCACTGAGTCACCCCTTGCTGCACTTGTGGTCGCTGGCGGTCGAGGAACAGTTCTACATCGTCTGGCCGGTTGCCGTACTGCTGCTCTATCGCCTGGGTCTGGCGCGCTGGCGCGTGCCAATGATCGTGGCAACCCTCGTCATTACACTGGCCGCTTCACAGCTGATGCTCGGATACTCGGCCAAGACCGCGTTCTACATGGCTCCGCTTCGCGCCTGGGAGTTACTGACGGGCGCACTGCTGGCTTGCGGGCACTGGCCCCGCCTCAAGTCCGGCTGGATCGCACACACCATCGGAGCCGCAGCGCTCGTCCTTATTCTGGTGCCCATCTTCACCTATACCCAGGCCACACAGTTTCCCGGCGTCGCAGCAATCCCGCCGTGCCTGGGAACCGCTCTGGCGATCTACCGCGACGAACGCCATCCCTCGTTCCTGGCACGCTTGCTCTCGCACAAAATCCCCGTTTTCATCGGCACGATCTCCTATTCACTCTACATCTGGCACTGGCCCATCCTCTCGTTCGCGTGGATCGCACGCGGCAGCCTGCCCACGGGACCCGCGCTCTGGGCCCTGCTGGCCCTGACGCTGGCGGTATCCGCGCTCTCGTGGCGGTTCATCGAACAGCCCTTCCGCACCCGGCGCCAATCCCGGCCCCCGGCACAATCTCGGCCAGACCGGACCAGGCGCACTCTGGCTCTGGGGGGCGCCGCGCTGACCATGCTGGCCGTCTTTACCGGCAGCATGGTCGCCCTCCATGGACTCCCCGGCCGCCTGCCACCACAGGCAGCACGGATCGACAGTATCGTGCGCGCCCCTTATGCGACGCGCGACGGGTGTGTCTTTTCCGACAGGGTTCCTGCCGACGCAGGACCACGGTGCTTTGCCAGCGCCGACCACACGCCGGGCGCCAAGATCGTACTCTGGGGCGACTCATTTGCCGGACAGCATATCAAAACCATCGAGCAGCAGTTCCAGACCGCAGGCCAGAATGTCGTCTCGGTCATTGCCACAGGGTGCAGCCCGCTACCGGGAACAGGGCAGTATTTCGGCAAAGGCCGCGCTGACACGCGCTGCGAGCGCATGAACAGCGCAATCCTCGATCAACTCCAGAACCGCCATGACATTCGTGGCGTGATCATCGCCGGGCGCTGGTCCAATCTGTACGGGCTCCAGGCACCGGGCGGCGCCTTCGACCCAACCGCCCGCTTCCTGACCGACGCGAACCATCCTCATCGCAGCCTGAACAGTTCACTCGGCGCGATGGAAGCCTCGCTCGACCAGACCCTGACAATACTGCGCGCGCGCAACATCGCAGTCGCCCTGCTGCGCGAACCGCCCCGGTACCCGCAGGCCGTACAACCATGCATCGCCCGCGCGCTCTGGCATAGCCTTTCGCCCGATCGCTGCGCGATCACCACCATCGACGAAGACAAGTTCAGGGGGCCGATCAATGCGATTTTCACGCATCTGGCGACAAAGCATCCCGACGTGACCATTTTCGATCCCGCCCCACATTTGTGTCCCGACGGCCAGTGCCGCGGCTTTCGTGATGGAATCCTGCTCACCCACGATCTCGAACATCTGACCCCGGCGGGCAGCAAGGTCGCCCTGACCGGGCTTGCCCTGTTCCCAGCTCGCCACCTGTTTCAATGACAGACAATCAATACCATGCGCCAAGCCCCCATGCGATACTTGCCATCGACCGATCAAGTCTCCTAAATATAACATTAACCGGAAAGAAGCCTCCAGCCCCTGGGGCCATTACACCAATGACCCCAAATGGAATTTCCAGGCATGCCTGACATGAGCACGATTCGTTTCCAAGGGCTCAGACCCACAATACATTCGGCATTTCCCCCTGCCTCACCCCGGTTGCGTTCACAACTGCCGGTCATTGGCCTCTGCCTGCTGATCACCTTCAACGTCGCCATCCCCAAGGGCGGTATCAAGGTGTCCGATCTCCCGCTTACCTGGGGCTATCTGTTGCTGCTCGCGATGACCCCGTTTGCCGGAATTGGATTGCTGGGTCGTCGCAACATCTCGCATGCGCCGCTGATACAGGCCTTCGCCTGTTTCCTGCCAGCCGCCGTGCTGATCATGGCCAAGGCCTTTCTCTACCACCTGCCGACGCAAGTCTGGGCAGTCTACATGACCGTCTTCGGCGTGCTGACAAGCGCGATCCTGATCACGCTGGCGCCTTATCTTGAAGACGTTCCTGCCGAAACGCTGGGCACATTCCTGCGCTATGCAATGCGTTTCACGGTACTCTGGGGCCTCATGAACTTCGTTCTGCATATCGTGACAGGCCTGTTCATCGAGATTCCCTATGTCACCGTCAACGCCGCCGATGTGGGCGAGATCTTCAGCAAGATGAACAATCGCAGTGGCATGATGAAGCTGGTCTCCACGTTCAACAACGGCAACATCTATGGCGTGTGCATGGTGATCATGACGCCGATGTACCTGTTGTTCGAAAAAAACCGCATCTTCACAGGTCTTCTGTTCGTGGCCTTGGTCTGCACGCTCAGCCGCACGGTATGGTTCGGCATGGTGGGTATGGGGCTGCTGATGATCCTGGGCGGACAGATCCGCTTGGCCAATCCGCTCGTCTGGCTGGGCCTGGCTGCGGGGATACTGGGCGTGATCGCCCTGATGCCGATGATGGGCTGGACACCCGACAAACTCGTCGACACCAACCTGGGCGGGCGTTCGGCCTATTTCGACACCTTCGATTTCACCCTGCTTGGTGCAGATCACATGCGGGTGCCCGAAATGGTCTATTTCGGCTTCGCACAAAGCTTCGGCATGCTGGGCATGCTCTTCCCGCTCGCCGCGATGGCCTTTGCCCCGGCCTATGCGCTGCTGAACTGGGCCACCCTCTCCCCCTTGCGCCGCGCCGCGGCCATCGGCGCGGCCAGCTATCTGATCGCCGCACTCATTGACGGCGCTTTCATCCTGCCGCCCACGTTCGTCCTGTTCCTGTTTGCTTCGGCCATGGTCTACCGGCGCGGCCTCCATCCCGATGCGCGCCTACCCATGGGACCGGCTATCAGCCTTGACCGGCTCCATCCCACGCTCCTGCAACCGGTCATGGCCGGGCGGCTGGCCTCGAGCAGGCTCCCCGTTCAGTGACCCTGCCCGAGGCTGCCAGCGCCGGTACGACACGCCCACCCGATGCTCTCAAGGTACTCCATATCGCGCAGATGCTGCCCGGAGGCATCATCTCGTACATCGAGGAACTGTTGCCCACGCAAATGGCCCAGTTCGGGGCTGAAAACATCATGGCCCTCGTCGCGACCAAGGATGCAGAACTGCTTTCAACGATGGCCCCCGGAACGGTTCACACCTTTCCCAAGAGTGGTCGCTCGCTGCGCGAGCTCTATCGGTTCGCCCGCCGGGCTCTTGCCGTCGTGCGCGCCGAACGCCCCGATATCGTTCATCTTCATAGCACTTTTGCGGGGCTGTTGCGCCCCGTACTCATGCTGTTGTCTGGCAAATCTCGTCCGGCCATCGTCTATTGCGCCCATGGCTGGGCCTTCAACATGCGCACGGAATGCTGGAGGCGATACATCTATGCCATGGTCGAGAGGGTACTGGCCCATTTTTGCGACCACATCATTTGTATTTCCGCCTTCGAATATCGCAGCGCCCTGGCGCGGGGGATCTCTCCCTCGCACATGACGATGATCGAGAATGCGATCACCAGCCAGCCCCAGTCGCCCGGCAAGGCCCCGTTTCGCGCCAGTGCAGGAATCAACCTGCTGTTTATCGGTCGCTTCGACAAACAGAAGGGGTTCGACATCGCCGAGGCGGCCATGGCACAGTTGAACGACGTGCCTGTCACGCTTCATGCCGTGGGCGGGTTCGTGGTCAATGGCACTGATATCGTACAACGGCAGTGCAAGACCCTGCCCAACATCGTCCACTATGGCTGGCATGATCGCCGGGTCGTCTACGATTTCATTGAGCAGGCCGATGCACTGGTGATCCCCTCGCGCTGGGAAGGCTTCGGCATCGCCGCGATCGAGGCCATGCGCCAGGGCAAGCCGGTAATTGCCGCCGATGTCGATGCCCTGCCCGAAATCGTCATCGACGGAGTGACCGGGATCATCGTCCCGCCCGAAGATCCCGATGCCCTGGCCCATGCCATTCGCGGTCTCGACCGTGCAACCCTGGCACGACTGGGGCGCGCGGCCCGGACACACTTTCTCGAATGCTTCACCAGCGAGCGGCTGAACCGCGAAATTCTCGATACCTATCGGATGCTGCGCAAGGGCTGACCACGCTGTCGGTATCAGTCCCCCGCCCGCTCGGCAAAGAAGGCGCGCAAGGCCGCTTCATCAGCCGCCACATCGACCGGATTGTCCGCCCAGCCTCGCAAGACCCGGCTGATCCGGCGCTGCCCGAACAGGTCGGCCACGAACAGCGAAGCCCCGAAAGCCCCCAGATCGAGCAGCGCAGTAGAAACAGGGGCAAGGAAAGCGCGATAACCATGAGCCTGGGCATGGGGGGCTATGCCATGCGGTTCGGGCGCCAGGGTCACGCCTGCGCCCCCCTCCCCGACAATCGACGCCAGCAGAGCCGGAAGCGCAGCCTTATCCTCGCGTGGGTGGGGCAAATAGCGTACCGGCCAGGGGGAAACCCCGGCAATCGCGGCAAGCCCGCGCGTCCATACCGCGCGGGAAATCAGACGATCCTCCACCAGCGGCGAACCGATCACCAGAACCTGCTCTTCAGGCGCGGCCAGAACCGGACTGGCCAGTGTCAGATTGCGGGCCGCAAACCGGTCGCGCACCAGCATCCCGCCACGGTCGGCCCGCCGCACGAGCGCCCCGCGCGGATAGAACCCGGCCAGGATCTGCACACAGCCACGCGCCGCATACCAGAGCGGAGTGGTCAGATCGACATAGTGGGAGAGGCCTTCCTCCCATAATTCGACCTTGCCGCGATACCAGGCAAGGATCGAGCGTTCGAGCGGCTCGCCCTCCAGAAACAGGATCAGCCGCCCGATGCCCAGGGCTTCGACGCGCTTGCGCACATCCCTGTAATACTGCCGGTTGGCACGCACGTTGCGCACAAACCGCAAGGGATGGGGATCGAGCCGCGCCTCGCGCCCCAGGAACAGGCCCCGCCCCGGAAAAGCAGCCTCAATAACACCAGCCAGTCGTTCATCACGAAACAGGACAATATCGATGCCCGGTTCGTTTTCCTGCAAGAGTCCCAGATGCAGACTCGAACGCACCAGCGCAGCGTTCATGCCTATTTTCATACGGAAACCCCCTCCTTTTCTCACACGAAACTGCCCGTCTTTCTCCACCGCAAACTTTATTTATCGCAGGAAGCCCTTGCCGGTAAAATATGCGATGCCTAGAGTTCCATTCAAACTTATTGTGCATTTTTCACGCATTTCTTGGCAATTGACTCCTCAGCACGCGATCACAGAACAAATATAAAATCTCAGGGCGCTTTGTTGATGAATGCATCTGGTCTTGTACAACAGCAATATCGTTTCAGGCCGGGATGGAAGGATTCGGGTTTGCGAAAAGGGAAAAATTCCGAATTTTCAAGAAGGCCGGTTGCATGATCATCGACCGCAGCACGGCGGCCTATCGTGTCTTTGCCGAAGACACGATTCTCGTCGGCCTCCAGAAGATCTCGGCCAACAAGGCCGGCTTCGTCATCGTGGTCAGCGAGAGCGGGCGCGTGGTCGGCACGGTGACCGATGGCGACATTCGCCGCTGGATGGCCGCGGCCACCCTGATCGACGTGAACCTGCCGATCCAGGCCATCGCCAACACCGCCTTCACCCAGTTGCCGTTCCAGACCCCGCGCGACCAGATCGCGGGCAGGCTCGATTCCAAGGTCCGCTTCATCCCGCTGGTCGACGAATACCAGCACCTGATTGCCATCGCGCGTCAGGGCGAGGCCGAATTTGCCATCGACGGGCGCCTGATCGGGCCGGGCCACCCCAGCTACATCATCGCCGAAATCGGCAACAACCATAACGGCGATGTCGAACTGGGCCGCCGCCTGATCGATCTGGCCGCACAGGCCGGGGCCGATTGCGCCAAGTTCCAGATGCGCGACATGGCCAGCCTCTATGCCGCGCAGGGCAACCCGGACGATGCCAGCCAGGATCTGGGCGCACAGTATACGCTCGACCTGCTGGCCCGCTTCAACCTGGGCGTGGACGACCTCTACCGCCTGTTCGACCATTGCCTCGCGCGCGGGATGACCCCGCTGTGCACCCCCTGGGACGAAGCCTCGCTGCGCGCGCTCGAAGCCTATGGCATGGCCGGCTACAAGGTCGCCTCGGCCGATTTCACCAACCACGACCTGCTCACCGCGATGGCCCGCACGGCCAAGCCGCTGATCGCCTCGACCGGCATGTCGAGCGAGGCCGAGATCATCGCCTCGGTCGCCCTGCTGCGTCAGGAAGGCGCCTCGTTCGCCCTGCTGCACTGCAATTCGACTTATCCCGCGCCCTACAAGGACGTGAATCTGGCCTACATGAACCGGCTGAAGGAACTGGGCGATTGCCCGGTCGGCTATTCGGGCCACGAACGCGGCTGGTTCGTGCCGGTGGCCGCCATCGCGCTGGGCGCCAGCGTGATCGAAAAGCATTTCACCGTGGACCGCGCGATGGAAGGCAACGACCACCGCGTCTCGCTGCTGCCCGACGAACTGCGCGCCATGGTCGAGGCGATCCGCGCCACCGAACAATCGATGGGCACCGCCGCCGAGCGCGAGGTGACGCAAGGCGAGATGATGAACCGCGAGGTTCTGGCCAAGAGCCTTCATGCCGCGACCGACATCGCGCCCGGCACGGTGATCACCCATGCCCATATCCTCGTGCGCAGCCCCGGACAGGGCCTTCAGCCCAACCAGCGCGAGGCCCTCGTCGGCCGCACGGCCACCCGCGCGATCAGGGCGGGAACGCCGTTCTTCCCCACCGATATCGAGGATCGCCGGATCGAACCGCGCGCCTTTGCCTTCGCGCGCCCGTGGGGCATTCCGGTCCGCTATCACGACTATCGCGCGATGCTCGACCTCGCGCCGCTGCCGTTCCTCGAATATCACCTTTCCTACAAGGACATGGACGAAGACCTGCGCACCTGGTTCGATGCCCCGCTGCCGATTTCCTTTGCCGTCCATGCCCCCGAACTTTTCGCCGGGGACCACGTGCTCGATCTGGCTTCTCCCGACGAAGCCTATCGCGCCCATTCGATTGCCCAGCTCCAGCGCGTGATCGATGTCACCCGCGCGCTCAAGCCATGGCATCAGGGGCCCGAGCGCCCGGTCATCGTCACCAACATGGGCGGGTTCAACGCCAAGGGCTTCCTCCCGCGCGAGGAACGCGCAGCCCTCTATGACCGCATCGTCGACAGCCTGTCGCGGCTCGACAGCGCAGGCGTGGAGATCATTCCCCAGACGATGCCGCCCTTCCCGTGGCATTTCGGCGGGCAGAGCCACCACAACCTGTTCATGGACCCCGACGAGATCGTCGCCTTCTGCATGGCCAACGACATGCGCGTGTGCCTCGATCTTTCGCACTCGCAACTGGCGTGCAACCACTTCGGCTGGTCAATGAGCGAATTCTGCCGCAAGGTCGGGCGCTATGCCGCGCACCTCCATGTCGTCGATGCCAAGGGCGTCGATGGCGAAGGGCTGCAAATCGGCGAGGGGCACATGGACTTTGCCGCGCTGGCGCAAATCCTCGACGAGACCTGCCCGCAGGCCTCGTTCATCCCCGAGATCTGGCAGGGCCACAAGAACGGGGGCGCGGGCTTCTGGCAGGCGCTCGACGCGCTCGAACCGTGGTTCGGCAGCGCCTCCCCCGCGCAGCAGGCCTGATCCCGATGACCGATCTGGCGTCTCTGATCGTGCCGGGGCTGGCCTATGGGCTGACGCTAGGCCGGGGCGGCTCGCAGGGGCTTCCCGGCAAGAACGTTCGGCCATTGGGCGGGCATCCGCTGATCGCGTGGTCAGTGGCGGCTGGCCGCCTCGCGCAAGGGGTCGCGCGGGTGCTCTGCTCGACCGACGACGACGCCATTGCCCAAGCCGCGAGGATCGCCGGGGCCGACGTGCCCTTCCTGCGCCCCGCCGCCTTTGCCACCAGCGCCGCGACCGACCTCGACGTGTTCACCCATGCGGTCGAATGGCTGGCGCAGGCCGAGGGGCGCCTGCCCGAATTCTTCGTGCAACTGCGCCCCACCCAGCCCTTTCGCGAGGCGGGCTGGATCGACGAGGCGCTCGCCCGGATGAAGGCGGACCCGGCAATCACCTGCATCCGCACGATCGCGCCCGCGCCGCACACGCCCTACAAGATGTGGCTCGCCGATGACGCGCAGCGGCTCTCCCCGCTGCTCACCCTGCCGGGCGTTGCCGAACCGTTCAACATGCCGCGCCAGTCGCTCCCTACGGTCTACTGGCACACCGGCCAGCTCGACGTGATCCGCACGCGCACATTGCTGCAAGGCTCGATGACCGGCGAGCATATCGAGGGGCTGACCGTCCCCATCGAAAGCGCCGCCGACATCGACACCCTGCTCGACTTCCAGATTACCGAACTGCGCTTTGCCGAGCAGATGCCCGCCGCCCTGATCGACTGGCTGGCCCAGCAAACACCCCGCACATTCCTTTAGAGCCCGACCCAAAAGTCCTTCGGGTCGGTTTGGCGGGTCTTTTGCGCCACCACGGCGTCGGCTGTTCGCCACGATGCTTCCAGCATCGCTGGGCTCTCAGCCTCCTTGTGGTGACCCAAAATCCCTCGCCAAACCTCCGTCGTCCGACTTTTGGGTCGGGCTCTTAGTCCGAAACAGTCTTGCGCCTTTCAAACACGGCGAAGATGTCGAGCGCCATGCCGAACCGGCGGCGGACCATGAATGCCAGCAGGCTGTTCCACGCAAACTGCCCCAGAACAGCCCCAATCGCCGCGCCCACATGCCCCACCAAAGGCACCAGCGCCAGACATGTGACGAGGTTGATCCCCAGCCCCACCACCACGCCCCTGAGCGCGTCCCGCTCATGGCCGGTCATGGTCAGGACCATCGGGACCGGCCCGGTCATCGTATTGATAACATAGCCCAGACACATGATCAGCATCGCCCGATAGGCCTCGTCGAAGCCGGGAACCAGCAGCCCCAACAGCCAGTGCCCGGCCACGCAATAGGCCAGAGTGACCGAGATCGAGAGCGCGCAGGCGACATACGTCGTGCGCAAGGCAGCGCGGCGGAAGCCCTCCATGTCCCCCTTGCGATACATCTCGGCCAGAATCGGCCCGAGCGGCAACTGGATCACATTGAGCGCGATCGCGGCGAACAGGGCAAAACGCCGGGCAATATCGAGCAGGCCCACTTCTGCATTGCTGGACAGTGCCGCCGTCACCACCAGTGGCACCTGCTCGTTGGCCACGAACATCAATTGCCCCACCCCCAGCACCATGGCCGCGTGAGCCCAGGCCCGGCGTGTCTGGCGCGAAGGCAGGGCCGCCTGCCCCGTCGCACCGCGCGCCACGCGCCGGCGTACCGCCAGCGCGCCCAGTGGCCAGACCAGCACCAGCCCGGCCACAAACGTCGCGATCCCCAGCGTGGCACTGGGCCTGAACATCACAAGCAGAACGAGGAACAGGCCCAGATTGAGCACCGGAGGCAGAATTAGCTGGAACACCTGCCCCTGCGACACCCTGCCCAGCCCCCGCAACGAGCCCTGAACCAGCCGCAGATGTGCCGTCATCGCAATGCCCACTGCCTCGAACAGGATCGTACTGGCCAGCCCCTGCCCCCTGAAGGCCTGGTATGCCAGCGAAACAGGCACAAACAGCAAGAGCATAAGCCCCGTCGTTCGCCAGACCGCACGCGGCAGGGTATGGGCCAGAGCAGCCTCCTGCGCGACATCGCCGGCAGCCCGCGCCGCCACGAATTCACGCGTGGCGAGCATGTCGTAGCCCAGGCTGCACATCGGCGCGAACAACGTGACATGGGCCACCACGGTGGCATAATCGCCATATCCGGCAGGCCCGAGCAAATGACCGAACAGGAATGCCGTTCCGAGCGTAACCCCCAGACGCAGCACCCAGACCCCGCCAGAGCCCAGAACCCCGCGCAAAAGCCGCGCCATCGGCCCGTTCCCGGACATCCATCCCGCCGCCAATCGCCCGACCGCCATGCGGCGCCTACCCACCCGTCCTGACCAGTTGCACATCCGAGAGCCGCACATCGACCCCCGGCTCCACCCAGAAAATCAGACCTTGCGCCTGACACGCACCATCGACGACCACATCGCGGGCATAACGGCTCGAAGCCCCCCCGCCACGGGCCTGCTCTCCCAAAAGCTGCCCCGGTTCGGCTGCGCCGCGCCCAAGGTTGCAGCCAAGGCCGACACGGACCATCGCGGCCTGCGTCACAGAGAGATCGGGCATCGTCCACGTCAGACGATAACGCCCCGGCCTGAGCACCAGCACCTGACGCAGCACCGGCCGTGAAATCGCACCGCTTACCCGCACCTCAAGCTCGCGCGAGGTCGCATCGAGCGGGGTAAGCGAAAGGGACACATCGCCGCGACTGGCCACCTGCCAGTCGAAAGCACGGGTTCCGCCCTGAGCAGTCACGTCGAAATGGGCAAATCGGCCATCGTAGATCAGCGCATCACTCGCCCCGCAGGCCTTGCGCCAGATCGCCTCGGCCTGAGCCACCATCGAGGCCGCAACCAGGGCATTGACCATGCCTGCCATCGCCGGACAATCGAGCGCCTGCCCCGGCACCTGCCCGATTACATCGAGCCGATTGGCAAGATCCTGCGCCGAAATCTCGGCAGGAGGGGTCAGAAAGGCCGGAGTCCAGCCCGGATGCGAGGTCATCTGCCGGGCCAGCGCAGCACGGCCCTGCGGCGTGGCGCCGACGGCTGCAAACAGATGATCGCGCGCATCGAGTCCGGGACTCTGCCGCAGCAGGGCATCCATACGCTGCGCCGCCATGTCGGGTTGCCCGAGTTGAAGGCTCTGCCCGATCCAATAGACCTGGGTAAACGGATCACGCCAGCCCATCGTGGCCGAGACACGAAAGGCTGCATCGGCACCGGCCACATTGCCCTGCATCATCCGCGCCCATCCCAGACGCCCGACGACCGCAGGATCGACCGGGTCGGACAATAGCGCGCGCGCCGCCATCGCCTCGGCCAGACGTGGATTTTTGGCGGCCAGCGCATCGTCAGCAGCCCGACGGGCCGCCATCGTGTCATAAGGCCAGTTCATCGGGCCCACGACGCGGGAATCGAGAGTCGATATCCGGCCCACCCCGCTGACCACCGCGACCACCGCATAACCGAGCAGCAGCACGGCCAAAACCACACGCAACACCAATCCGCGGGTGCCGCCTGCAAGGTTCGATACCGGCGCCCCACCCGATGGCACTGCAATATCCCACGCGGTTTCGGGTTCAACTCCCTCCCCGGCCTGCACCATCACTTTTGCGTTTCGGACGAATAGTGATAATAGTTATAGTCATAATATTCGGAATAACCATTCCGCGCCTTGGCCGGGTCAAACATCGTCAGGACGGCGCCCAGAACATTGGGCTGCATCGTGCGCAGGCGGCGCAGCGAGGCGCGCAGCGATCCGCGGCGGCTGCGATCCGACTGGACCACCATCACGACGCCATCGACGACAGCCGACATCAGCGGCGCGTCGGCCAGGCCGAGCACGGGCGGGCTGTCGAGGATCACCACGTCGAAACGCTCGCGCAGGGTGTCGAGCACCTGATGAAGGCGCCCCGCGCTCAGCAGTTCGGTCGGGCTGGGCGGAATCGGGCCCGAAGTGATGACCTGAAGCCCCGGCGTATCGGTCGGGCGCAGCACGTCGTCGATGCTGTCCTGCGCGGTCAGCAGGCTCGACATGCCGTGTTCGTTGGACACGCCCATCGTGGCATGAAGGGCCGGACGGCGCATGTCGACATCGAGCAGGACCACGGTACGACCCAGACGGGCCAGACCCCTGGCAATGGCCAGACTGGTTGTCGACTTGCCTTCGGCCGGCTGCGAACTGGTGATCAGCAGGGTCTTGGGCAGGCCGCTGGCCGTCGAATAGAGCAGCGCGCTGCGCAGCGAGTTGTAGCCTTCGCTGACCGCCGACTTGGGATCAACGAGGGCATCGGCCGGCGTGCCATCCTGCGCCTTGGGGATGACCCCGAGCAGCGGCATGCCCAGCTTTTCCTCGACATCCTCGGGCACGCGCACCGCATCGTCGAACTGGAAGCGCACCAGCACCACGAGCGCGGCAATCACGATGCCCGCGACCAGACCGATCACCAGATTGTTGACCAGAATCGGCGCGCTGGGCTTGGTCGGCGCATCGGCGGCATCGATCACCGCGATGTTGCTCGCGCTGATCCCGGCGGCAGCATTGAGTTCCTTGTAGCGCTGGAGCAGCCCGTCATAGAGCGCGCGGTTGGTGTCGGCATCGCGCGCCAGCAGGTTGTAGCGGACCGAAAGGTCCTGCTCGGCCAGCGAGGAGCCCTTGAGCTGCGAGACTTCCTTCTGGAGGTTGCGCTCGGCATTGAGCGCCGCGTCGTACTGCTGCCTGACCGAGGAGCGCACGGTCTGGGCGACAGCCGTGATCTGCTGGTCGATGGCTGCGATCTGGGCCTTGAGCTGCACCACCGAAGGATAGTCGTCGAGGTGCTTGATGCGCTCGCGCTGAAGGTCGGACTGGGCATGGGCCCGGTCGGCCATCAGGGCGGTCACGGTCGGATTGGCGAGCACTTCGGGCGCGCTGAGCAGGTTGGCACGCGACAGCGAATTCCAGCGCTGCTCGGCCGCCACGCGCGTGGCGGTTGCCTGGTTGGCCGCCGCATTGACCTGAAGCAGGCTGGCCATCGTCACCGTATTCACGTCGGTGCTGGGCTGGTCAGTGCCGGTGGTGACCGTGGCGTCGCGCATGCGAATGATCCCGGCATCACGGGCATAGGCATTGAGATCGCGCTCGGACTGTTCGAGCTTGGCCTTGGCTTCGGCGAGCTGACCGGCGATGAACTCGCGCGCATAGGCCGAACTGTCGTAGCGGCGTTGCAGGTTCGACTGGATGAATTCGCTGGCCCAGGCATTGGCGATCTGCGCCGAGAAAGCCGGATCGATGCTGGTAAAGCTGATCGTGGCCAGACGCGAGGACTGCGGAAGATCGGCCTTCACCGCATCGAGCAGCACATCGACGGTATATTTGCGCGCGTCGTCGGCCGACATGCCCTGATCGGGGGCGGACACGCCCATCGCCGCATAGAAGCGGGCATTGCCGATCAGGCGCAGGCGCTGCGCAACGCGCTCGGCGATGCCGCGGCTGCCCAGGATATCGATCTGGGTCTTGAGAAAGCGGTCGGTGTCCTGCGCAGCGACGGCCTCGCCCGAAGTGGCGTCCTGGTCGTCGGCGAGCACCTGGGCCGACTGGTTGTTGATCTGCACCGAGACTTGCGCGGTATAGCGCGGGGTCTGGAGCATCGTGAGCGTCAGCGCCAGCGCGACACAGACAGCCAGGATCAGGCCGATCAGCCAGAGGTTGGCGCGCACGACCGTAAGGACCTTGCGTATGTCGAACGACGGGCCGTTTGCCCCGAAATCCTGCCCGCCGGCAAAGGAACCACCGGCAAAAGTATCGTAAGGCGAACCCGCAAGGGGGCCATCGAGCGGAGCGTGGGATGGGAGAGTCTGCACAGTTCCGCCCTGGTTAGAAACGAGTGAAGATATTGAGGATCGGCGCTGCGAGAAGGACGTCGCGATAGACCGCCTTGGCCGGGGCGAACCCGACCACGACCACGTCGCCCGCCAGAATCTGCGGATCAGGATCGATCCCCGCCCGGATGCGCTTGATGTCGAAGCGGGCCACCATGCGCTGGCCGCTGACCGTGCGGAACAGCATGGTCTCGTTGAGCTTGGCGATCCGGGTCGGGCTCTGCGCCATGGCGAGCGCGCCGAGCAGGGTGGTGTTGCCCTCCACCGGGTAGGACCCGGCGTGGTTCACCTGTCCTTCGACCGAAACCAGCTTCTCGGCGGCCACGGTCACGTTGAGCGCGACATGGGGATCGCGCAAGTACCGCTCGCCCAGCTTGCGTTCGAGCAGCCGCGAGGCCTGATCGGGCGACAGGCCACCGACCATGACCGACCCAAGTAACGGAATTTCAAGGCGTCCTGCATCGTCGACGACAAGCTTGGCCGCGCTCAGGTCAGGCTCTCCCACAACCATCAGCGATACTTCATCGCCAGCAGATATGGTGGCATGGGCAGGCATGCTGTTCTCGCCCAGAGGCGGAGCGACCTCATAGGAACGGGCTCCGACCGCAACATTGGGCGCTGGCGGCGTCGAACAACCAGCCATGGCAAGACTGGCCACAATAACCGTACCTTGGGAAAACCGCCTCACTACGCCACCTGCTCCTGGGTCAAAATAGACCGGGCACGCCACGAATCAAATCATGGCAACCACAACTGCACCGCAAATGCGATACAGCTGTTTCAGCACGATATATTGCAAGTCTACGAACTTATTCTTGGAGCAACAGCGATGCCAGCAAATGTTGCCTCGCACAATATCAATTTGTGCGAGGCACGTTCCCTTTGCGGGAAACTGGCCCTTTACGGGAAACTGGTCCTTTGCGGAAAACCGGTCCTTTACAGAAACTGACCCTTTACGAAAAAAGGGTCAGCACTTGTGGTAGGCGCGGTACCATTCCACGAAGCGCGCAACGCCTTCGCGCACGCTCGTTGTCGGGCGATAGCCCAGCTCGCGTTCCAGATCGGACACGTCGGCAAAAGTATCAGGCACGTCTCCGGCCTGAAGCGGCAACAATTCGCGCTCGGCCGGACGACCGAGTGCGACTTCAAGTGCCTCGATATACTCGGTAAGTTTGACCGGATTGTTGTTGCCGATGTTGTAGATACGGTAGGGCGCGTTCGAGGTCGCCGGGTCGGGCGCCATGGCATCCCAGGCCGGATCGGGCGCGGCCGGACGGTCGAGCGCCCGGATCACGCCCTCGACGATATCGTCCACATAGGTGAAATCGCGCGTGTGGTTGCCGTGGTTGAAAACCTTGATCGGCTTGCCTTCGAGAATGGCGCGGGTGAACAGGAACAGCGCCATGTCCGGGCGCCCCCACGGGCCATAGACGGTGAAGAACCGCAGGCCCGTGGTCGGCAGGCGATAGAGATGGCTGTAGCTGTGCGCCATCAGCTCGTTGGCCTTCTTGGTCGCCGCGTAGAACTGGAGCGGGTGATCGACACCCTTGTGCTCACTGAACGGCATCGCCTTGTTGGCACCATAGACCGAGCTGGTCGAGGCATAGACCAGATGCCCGACCCCGCCATGGCGGCAGGCTTCGAGAATGTTGGTGAAGCCCACGATGTTGCTTTCGACATAGGCGTGGGGATTCTCGATCGAATACCGGACCCCGGCCTGGGCCGCGAGATTGATCACCCGGCTCACGCCGTTCTGCGCAAAGGCCTCCTCGACCGCGCCCCGGTCGGCCAGATTGGCCCGCACGAAACGATAGGACGATCCGGTGCGCTGCGCAGTCTCCTCCAGGATGCGCAGGCGCGCCTCCTTGATGGCCGGATCGTAGTAGTCGTTGACCACGTCGAAGCCGACCACGCTGTCGCCGCGTTCGAGCAGCTTGCGCGCAGTATGAAAGCCGATGAAGCCGGCATTGCCGGTAACCAGAATTGTCACGCCAAAGCCTCCGTCGCCCGCAAGGGGCCCCTACCCCGACCATTCGCCCCGATCACAACCCGATGGCCAGGCCGGATAATCTGGCCGGATGGTCAGAAACGCCCGGACACCCCGGTATCGGCAATGCCCGCACAACCTCTAGCGCATGCCCCGCCGCCCGCCAAAGGGCGTGTGCATCAGTTCTTGCCAGTCAGTTCTTGCCAGACTGGGCCTTGGCCACATTGAACGTGCCGGTCACGCGCCCGCCCGATGTCGTCGTCCCGCCTGCCGCACCCGCATCAGCCCCCATGTGATGCCCGTCGACACTCGAAAGACCCGTGTTCAGGTCGATGACCAGACGGCCACCATTGAGCGTGTCCTTGCCCCGATGCAGCGCGACATTGCCGACCATGGTGATCACCTTGCGCGGGATGTCATAGACCGCGCTGTCGCCGCTCGCGCGCTCGTCGCCGCGGGTGACCAGAACACCGCCTGCCGCGTTGATGCGCTGCACCTGCACGGACGCGCCATCGGTATAGGCCAGCGTCGTGCGCGCGGCCTGGAGGCGCAGGTCTTCCTGCGTGATGTCGACATGGCCGGTGAGCACGACGCGCTTCTGCTTGTCCTGCATCTCCATCCGGTCGGCGGCGAAATTGACCGGTGCGTTGGAATTGTGACGGGCAATGGCCTGTGCGGAAAGAACCTGCGCCCCGGCCACGATCGTCCCGCAAAGCGCGAAGCCGCCCACCAGCGAACGCAGGGCCAGCGCCCGCGTGCTCAGGCGGCGCGGCGACAGGGTATGCGGATCAGTCATGCAAAAGTGTCCTTATCGAATCGCGCATCACGGCTTGCCGGGGACCGTCATCTTGCCCTGCTCCATCCGCATACGGGCATTGCCTTCAAGCGTCACGGTATGATCGTCAAGATTGGCGACAAAGCGGTCCGCCGAGAAAACCCCGGTCGGCAGGCGCCCCTCGACATGACCGTCACTCACCAGCAGACGCTTCGACAGATCGATCGAAGCGCCGTTGGTGACCATGCGATAGCCATCCGAACTCTCGAAATTGACGACGCCGGGCACGGTGATGAACTGGCGACCGAAATCGTAGGCGCCTTGCTGGGTGGTCAGGATCGCGGGCCCATCGTTGAGCATGACCCGCGCGGTCACGTCCTTGAGCTGGACGACATCCTGGCTCGCGGAATGCTGGACACCGCTCCCCGCCGTGACCGAGAAGGTCCGCCCCCGGTCGTCCGCACCGCGATACATCGCGCTCATCACCCGCAGGCGGTCCTGGACGACCGCCACCTTGTTGCGGTCGAGCAGAAAGCTGATCTCGCCACGCGGGGTCATCGGGGTGAGCACCATGACCGCCAGCAAAACCCCGATCAATCCGGGCAGGACCACCGCCATGGCCCGCACGATGCGGTCATGCGTGCCGCCGGGCGCCGCCTTGTGCTGGCGGCGGGTGCGGATGCGATCGGCCTGGGTGGTCATCGAAGCCGCCGCGCTCAGTCGTGGCTGAAGATGTCGCGATCGGCCCAGCCGGCAATGTCGAGCAGGGCGCGCGTGGGCAGGAAGTCGAAGCAGGCCTGCGCCGTCGCGGTGCGGCCTTCGCGGGCCAGACGGTCGACGAGAATGGCATGGGCGCCATGCAGATAGCGCACGTCCGAGGCGGCATATTCGAGCTGGGCATCGCTCAGCACCGCGCCGCCCCAGTCGCTCGACTGCTGCTGCTTGCTGATTTCCTTGCCCAGCAACTCGCGCACGAGATCCTTGAGGCCATGACGGTCGGTGTAGGTGCGCACGAGCTTGGAGGCAATCTTGGTGCAGAACACGGGCGTCGCCATGACCCCGAGATAGTGATGAATAGCCGCCAGATCGAAGCGGGCGAAATGATAGAGCTTGAGCCTCGAGGGATCGGCCAGAACCGCGCGCAGATTGGGCGCGGCATAGTCGCTGCCCACCTTGAAACGCACCAGATGCTCGTCCCCGCGTCCATCGGAGATCTGCACCACGCACAGACGGTCACGCGCGGTCACGAGACCCATCGTCTCGGTATCGACGGCTACGATGCCCGGCGCCAGAATATCGGCAGCAGGCAGGTCTTCTTCATGCAGGTATACGGCCATGGCCGGTGCTTAGGCCCGATCCGCGCCAGCGGCAAGCCCGGTTGCAGATGGCCTGCCCGCCCGCAGCGGCCATGTGCCACTTCAAGTAAAAGTCCCGTCAGCCGCCCCCATCCCAGTCACGTTGCGCCAAAATACTCTGTTTTTGAGCGACCCGGCACTTCCCTGTAATCTGGTTGCGCTGCACAATCTTCCCTTGTGACCATCAGCCCCGCCCTATAACTGCTGGCCACCAAATCATCACGCCGGTCCATCTGCGGCTGTTGCACACATTGCGAGGCAGAATGACGAAGACGACCCTGGTTGCCACCGTAATGGAAGAGAGCGGTGTGGCGTTCGGAACAAGCGGCGCACGCGGATTGGTCACGGCGATGACCGATCGGGTATGCTTCACCTATACTTGCGCATTCCTTCAGCACATGGCCGCGATCGGCCAGTTCGCGCCGGGCATGGCCGTGGCCATCGCGGGTGACTTGCGCCCTTCTTCGCCGCGCATTCTGGGGGCTTGCGCGTCCGCGATCGTGCATTGCGGCGGGATCGTCGATCATTGCGGCTTCGTGCCCTCGCCTGCGGTGGCGGCCTATGGCTTCGCGCGGGGCATTCCCTCGCTGATGGTCACCGGCAGCCACATTCCCGATGACCGCAACGGCATCAAGTTCAACCGGGCCGACGGCGAAGTGCTCAAGCCCGACGAGGCCGCGATTCGCGCGCAAGGCGTCGATCTGCCCGACCTGTTCGATGCAGCGGGCATGCTGCGCACGGCCCCTGCCCCGACCCCGCCCTGCGATGCGGCAACGCCCTATGTCGCGCGGTATGTCGATTTCTTCGGGCCCGATGCGCTCGCCGGGCTGAAGCTGGGGGTCTACCAGCATTCGGCGGTGGGCCGCGATGACGTGCTCGAAATCGTCACCGCGCTGGGCGCGCAGGCCGTGGCGCTGGCCCGCTCGGATACCTTCATTCCCGTCGATACCGAAGCAGTCCGCCCGGTCGACCAGGAACTGGCCCGCCAGTGGGCCGCCGAATTCGGCTTCGACGCGATCCTTTCGACCGACGGGGATTCCGACCGCCCGCTGCTCGCCGACGAGACCGGGCAATGGCTGCGCGGCGATGTGCTGGGCGTGCTGTGCGCGCAGGCGCTCGGGATCACCGCGCTGGCAACCCCGGTCAGCTCCAATTCCGCGCTCGAACTCTCGGGCCTGTTCAGCCAGGTCGTGCGCACGCGGATCGGCTCGCCCTTCGTGATCGAGGCGATGAACACGCTGATCGCGCTGGGCGAAACCGCCTGCGGCTATGAAGCCAATGGCGGCTTCATCCTGGGCAGTCCGGTCACACAGGAAGGCCGCACCCTCGCCGCGCTGCCCACGCGCGACGCGGTCCTGCCGATGCTGGCCGTTCTGGCCCAGGCACGCCGCAGCGGGCTGAGCGTCTCGGCCCTGCGCGCCACGCTGCCGCCGCGTTTCACCGCCAGCGACCGCTTGCAGAACTATCCCACGGCCAAGAGCCAGGCGCTCGTCGCCCGCCTCGGCGAGGGCGAAGCGCCCGCCGTGCTGGCCAAAGTGGGCGACCTGTTCGGCAGCTTTGCCGGGCCTGCCACCCTGTTCAACCAGGTCGACGGCTTGCGCATCACCTTTGCAAGCGGCGACATCATCCACTTGCGCCCGAGCGGCAATGCTCCCGAACTGCGGGTCTATACCGAAGGGGACACCCCCGAGCGCGCGGCCACCCTGCTCGAACAGGCGATGGCGGTCGTGGTGGCCCTGCCATGATTTTGCCAGCCATGATCGGGACCGCCATGATCGGCCTTCCCTGATTGGCACTCGCTGGCGGCAGGGCCGGGCGGAAGCACGTTGAACCGCTCCTCCCGGTCTGCCAAAGAGGCTTTACCGAACGCCTTGATCGTATGTTCAACCGGGGGCACACCAACTATTCGCCTCCATATTGGACCTGCACTTCGAGACAATCGACAGACAGACGACCTGAAGAAACCTCCATTTTGTATCATCATTCGGGCAATACCATGGTGTTCTCACCGAAACCGGCATACGGTACCAAGAAATCAGGAACGCTTTGACCATGATCACTCCGGTTATCCTGTGCGGCGGCAGCGGAACCCGTCTCTGGCCGCGGTCACGCAAGATCAAGCCCAAGCCCTTCCTGCCGCTGGTGGGCGACAATACCCTGTTCGAGGCAGCCCTGCTGCGCTGCGACGGGCAGGCCGATTTCGGCCCGGCCATGATCGTGACGGGCGCGGCCCATCTCGACCATGTGACCGAGCAGCTGATCGATCCCGAGCACACCGGGATCATCATCGAGCCCGAAGGCAAGAACACCGCTGCCGCCATCGCGCTGGCTGCGCTGCGCCTTCCGGCCGATGCGATCATGCTCGTCTGCCCGAGTGACCATCACATCGGCGATGTTGCCGCCTTCCAGTCTGCCGCCCGCGCCGCTGCCGCACTCGCCGCGAAGGACTGGCTGGTCGCCTTCGGCATCGCCGCGACCGCGCCCGAGACCGGCTATGGCTACCTCAAGCAGGGCGAGGCGATTCCCGACAGCCAGGGGCACCGCGTCGAACGCTTCATCGAGAAGCCCGATCTCGCCCGCGCGCGCGCCTTCCTGGCCGATGGCGGCTATTCGTGGAACGGCGGCATCTTCGCCTTCCGCGCCGGTCACTTCCTCGATGAACTGGCCCGGCACCGCCCTGCGCTGGCCGCCGCCGTGCGCGCCTCGGTCGAACAGGGCACCGTCGATGGCAACAAGTTCCACCCCGATCCGATCGCTTTCGGCCAGATCGAAGGGGAATCGGTCGACTACGCGGTGATGGAAAACACCGAACGCGCCGCCATGGTCCCGGCCACGATGGCCTGGTCCGACATCGGCAACTGGCAGGCCCTGCACGAGGCGCTCGACAAGGACGAGATCGGCAATGCCGTGCGCGGCCGGGTCGAACTCAAGAACTGCTCGAACGTGCTGGTCCACACCGATGGCCCGCGCGTCTCGGTCGTGGGCGCCAGCAACCTGATCGTGGTCGTCGATGGCGACGACATCATGATCTGCACGAGCGAGGGCGCGCAACTCGTCGGCAAGCTCGAAGGCGCGGCCAACCAGTGAGCAAGCTGCCTATCCGTTCGGTCGCCAAGCCCTGGGGCAAGGACGTGCTCCCCGCCCCGTTCGTGGCGACGGACGGAGAGCGCATCGGCGAAATCTGGTTCGAGCCTCCCTCCGGGCTTCCCGGCCTGCTGGTGAAGTACATCTTCACCAGCGAAAAGCTGTCGGTCCAGGTCCATCCGACCGATGCCCAGGCCACCGCCATGGGTGAAACCGATGCCGCCGGCAATCCCGAGCGCGGCAAGGAAGAATGCTGGCTGGTGATCGATGCCGAGCCGGGCGCCACGCTGGGCGTCGGCTTTCACGAACCGGTCAGCCCCGAAGTGCTGCGCACCGCAGCCCTCGATGGCAGCATCGAGGACATGCTGGTCTGGCATCCGGTCAAGGCCGGGGATTTCTTCTACATCCCGGCCAACACCGTCCACGCCATCGGCGCCGGGGTCAGCCTGATCGAGATCCAGCAGAACAGCGACATCACCTATCGCCTCTACGATTATGGCCGCCCGCGCGAACTCCATCTCGACAAGGGCATCGCCGTCTCGCGCGCGCAGCCGCTCGATCCCGCGCTCGCCCGCCACATTCCCGAAACCGGCACGGTGGAACTGGCCAGCGGCCCCTATTTCACCGCGCATCGCCTTCAGGGCGTGCCCGATGCCGCGCTGGCGGCAGACTATGCCGGGCCCCTGCTGGTGATCCCGCGCCAAGGCGAAGTCCACCTGAACGGAGACGTGCTGCGCCCCGGCGATTGCGCCGCCGCCCCCGGCATCGCGGCCCTGACCTTCGATCCCCACGGACAGGCCATCATCGTTCGCCCAGCCTGAAGCAGCCCAGCCTGAATCCCCACCCGGCCTGAAACAGGTCGCTGCTTCGGCAAGACCGGTGGTGTGGAGGCGCCCCGGCGTGATAAGCCCCCGGCGATGACCTCCTCTCCTGTTCCCGCAAGCTGGGCCCCTGCCCTCGATCCCGTTCTGGCCAGCCCCCCGCTGCGCGCGCTGGGCGGCTTCCTCAAGGCCGAGGAAGCCGCAGGCAAGACCATCTATCCCCCGCGCGGCCAGCGCCTGTCCGCGCTCGAACTGACCCCGCTGCCGCAAGTCAAGGTCGTGATCCTCGGGCAGGACCCCTATCATGGCCCCGGACAGGCTCATGGCCTTGCGTTTTCGGTTCAGCCCGGCGTCAAGGTGCCGCCCAGCCTCGTCAACATTTTCAAGGAACTGGGCACCGACTTCGGCCTGCCCCGGCCCGCCCATGGCCATCTCGTCCACTGGGCGCAGCAGGGCGTGCTCCTGCTCAACAATGCGCTGACGGTCGAGGCCGGACAGGCCGGTTCGCACCAGAACAAGGGCTGGGAGCCCTTCACCGACGCCGCCGTGGCCGCCGTCGCCGCGCGGGCCGAACCCACCGTGTTCCTGCTCTGGGGCAGCCATGCCCAGAAGAAGGCCGCGCGCGTCCCCGGCCTCGAAAGCGGCCCGCACCTCGTGCTCAAGGCTCCCCACCCCAGCCCGCTCTCGGCCCATGGCGGCTTCTTCGGCTGCCGCCATTTCAGCCAGGCCAATGCCTTCCTCGCGGCCCATGGCCGCCCCCCGATCGATTGGACGCTTCCCCCGGCATGACCCAGACCAGAGCCCCCGATACCGCCAATCCTGAAAATACCGTCGGCCCCGCCTGGTCGCCGCAGGCCATGCGCGAGGCACAGGCCCGCGCATGGGAAGGCGTCCACCAGATCGCCGCCGCCGTGCGCCCCGGCATGCGCGAGAGCGAGGCGCGCGCGCTGGGCGAGACGATCCTGGCCGATCTGGGCATGGGGCAGGCCTGGCACCCGCTGATGGTGCGTTTTGGCGAAAACACCCTGCGCATCTTTGCCGACCGCAACGCGCCCGATCTCGCCCTGGCCGAAAACGACATCTTCTTCATCGACATCGGCCCCGTCCTGCTCGGCCACGAGGCCGACGTGGGCGCCGGATTTGCCGTGGGCGACGATCCCGAAATGCACGCCTGCGCCGCTGCCGCCAGGACGCTGTGGCGCCGCGTCGCCGCGATCTGGGCGCAGGAAGCCCTCACTGGCACCGCCCTCTATGACCGCGCCGTGGCCGAGGCGCAGGCCATGGGCTGGCGCCTCAACCTCGACGTGCGCGGCCACCGCGTGGCCGATTATCCTCACCCCTCGCGACAGGCGGCGGGCAAGCTGGGCGATCTTGCCGGTCAGCCCAGCGCGGGCCTGTGGATCCTCGAAATCCAGATCCGCCACCCCACGCGCCCGTTCGGGGCCTTCTACGAAGACCTTCTGGCATGACCCACTCGCGCCCGATCGGGGCCATCGCGGGCTCCGATGGCGAAGCGACACAGGCGCTGATGCTCGCCTTTGCACGGTCGCTTGCCCCCGGAGTGCGCGTGATCGGGGTGGTCGAGGTGGGGGACGATCTGGTCGATCTGTCGAGCGGGGCGCGCTACCGGCTGTTTCAGCCGCTCGGCAGCGGGGCGGACGCCTGCTCGCTCGATCCGGCAGGCCCGGCGCAGGCTTGCGGTGCGCTCCTGCCCCGGATCGAACAGGGCTGCGACCTTGTCGTGCTCAACAAGTTCGGCAGGCTCGAAGCGGAAAGCAACAGCGGGCTGACCGATGCCTTTGCCATGGCCGTAAGCCTGAACATTCCGGTGCTGACCGCGATCAGCTCGCGCTTTGCCGCCCATTGGCAGGCATTTGCCGGGCCGCTGGCCGAGACGCTGGCGCCGCAGGCTGAAGCCATCGCGGGATGGTGGGGCAATCGCGGGTAAAGAAGAAAAAGAGAATGAAGGGGGCATGGCCCCCTTCACCCCATTAGCTTTGGCTGAACTGGCGCTGGCGGCCATGTCAGGAATGCCAGCAAACACCAGTTTCGGGGGTCCGGGGGCGATGGCCCCCGGGATCATCCCCTTCTTTTGCCTTCAGCGCGGGAGTTCGGTGACCCCCATCAGCGCTTCGTCGACTGCGCGGGCGCACTGGCGGCCTTCGCGGATCGCCCAGACCACCAGGCTCTGGCCACGGCGCATGTCGCCGCAGGCAAAGATGCCATCGACGCTGGTCTTGTAGTCGACCGTGTTGCCCTTCACGTTGCCACGCGGGTCGAGTTCCACGCCCGACTGGTCGAGCAGGCCACGCTTGCGCGGGCCGACAAAGCCCATCGCCAGCAGGATCAGGTCGGCCTTGAGCACGAATTCACTGCCCGGCACTTCCTGCATCTTGCCATCGACCCACTCGACGCGCACGCATTCGAGGCCGGTCACGTCGTTTTCGCCGATCACGCGCTTGGTCAGCACCGCGAACTCGCGCACGACGCCTTCCTCGTGGCTCGACGAAGTGCGCAGCTTGAGCGGCCAGTTCGGCCACGAGAGCGCCTTGTCTTCCTTTTCGGGCGGCTGGGGCATGATTTCGAGCTGGGTCACCGACAGGGCACCCTGACGGTTCGAGGTGCCCACGCAGTCCGACCCGGTGTCACCACCGCCGATCACCACGACATGCTTGCCCGTCGCCGTCAGCGAGCCACGCGGCGCGGCGCGGATCTCGTCGTCGCCGGCCACGCGCTTGTTCTGCTGGGTCAGGAATTCCATGGCGAAGCGCACGCCCTGAAGCTCGAAGCCAGGAATGGCGAGCGGGCGCGGATCTTCCGCACCACCAGCCATGACCACCGCGTCGAAGTTTTCCTTCAGCGAGTCGACCGAAACGGTCACGCCCACTTCGACCGACGTGCGGAAATCGACGCCTTCAGCCATCATCTGCACCAGACGACGGTTGATCAGGTGCTTTTCCATCTTGAAGTCGGGGATGCCGTAGCGGAGCAGGCCGCCCACGCGATCCGACTTTTCAAAGACGGTGACCGAATGGCCCGCCCGCGCCAGTTGCTGCGCAGCGGCCATGCCTGCCGGGCCCGAACCGACCACGGCGACCGACTTGCCGGTCTTGCGGGTGGGCACCTGCGGCTCGATCCAGCCTTCCTTCCAGCCCTTGTCGACGATCGCGCATTCGATCGACTTGATGGTCACGGGCTGGTCGATGATGTTCAGCGTGCACGCTGCCTCGCACGGGGCGGGGCAGACGCGGCCGGTGAACTCGGGGAAGTTGTTGGTCGAGTGGAGATTGTCCAGCGCCTCGCGCCAGTCGTTCTCGTAGACCAGATGGTTCCAGTCGGGGATCTGGTTGTTCACCGGACAGCCGTTGTGGCAGTACGGAATGCCGCAGTTCATGCAGCGCGAAGCCTGACCCTGAAGCGAGGCCGCATCGTGGGGGATGACGAACTCGCGATAGTGCTTCAGTCGCTCGGCCGGAGCATCGTAGCTGCGGTCCTTGCGCTCGATTTCGAGAAAGCCGGTTGCCTTACCCATTGTCCTAAATCCTTATTCCGCAGCGACCGAGGCGGCTGCGAGGCGCTCGGCCTCCAGCTGGCGGAGCGCACGCGCGTAGTCGCGCGGCATGACCTTGACGAAACGACCCAGTTCCTCGTCCCAGTTGTCGAGGATCGCGCGGGCGCGCTTTGAGCCGGTGTGGAGCAGATGACGCTCGATCAGCACGCGCAGACGCTCGGCATCGTGGCGCAGCATGTCGCCCATGCCTGCGTCGTTGACGCCGCTGCCGCGCTGCTGGGGACGGCCAGCCCCATCGTCTTCGTCAGCCTGTGCCGAAACCGGCAGCAGATCGACCATCGCGCCATTGACCAGCGAGGCGAAGTTGCCCTCGATGTCGTAGACATAGGCCACACCGCCCGACATGCCCGCGGCAAAGTTGCGGCCGGTCTTGCCCAGCACCACGACCACGCCGCCGGTCATGTATTCGCAGCCATGGTCGCCCGTGCCCTCGACCACCGCAATGGCGCCCGAGTTGCGCACGGCGAAGCGTTCGCCGCCCACGCCGTTGAAGAACGCCTCACCCGAGACAGCGCCGTACAGCACGGTGTTGCCCACGATGATGTTCTCGGTCGCCTCGCGGTCGACATGGGCAGGCTGGCGCACGATCACGCGGCCACCCGACAGGCCCTTGCCGACATAGTCGTTGGCGTCGCCGATCAGGTCGAGCGTCACGCCATAGGCGAGGAACGCGCCGAACGACTGGCCCGCCACGCCCTTGAACGTGATGTTGATGGTGTTGTCGGGAAGGCCCGCATGGCCATAGCGACGCGCCACCTCGCCCGAGAGCATCGCGCCCACGGTGCGGTTCACGTTGATCACCGAACGCTCGATACGCACCGGTTCCCGGGCTTCGAGAGCGGGCGCGGCAGCAGCGATCAGGTCGTTGTCGAGCGCGGCTTCGAGGCCATGGTCCTGATGGCCCGACCAGTTGAGGCTCGTGCCGGCAACCGGTTCGACCTTGTGCAGCAGGCGCGACAGGTCGACGCCCTGCGCCTTCCAGTTGGAGACCAGCTTGCGCGAGTCGAGGCGGTCGACCCGGCCCACCATCTCGGCCACCGTGCGGAAGCCCATTTCGGCCATGATCGCCCGCAGTTCTTCGGCGACGAAGAAGAAGTAGTTGATCACGTGCTCGGGCTGGCCGGTGAAGCGGGCGCGCAGGACCGGGTCCTGGGTGGCGACGCCGACCGGGCAGGTGTTGAGGTGGCACTTGCGCATCATGATGCACCCGGCCGCGATCAGCGGCGCGGTGGCAAAGCCGAACTCGTCGGCGCCCAGCAGGGCGGCAACGGCCACGTCGCGGCCCGTGCGCAGGCCGCCATCGGCCTGGACACAGATGCGGCTGCGCAAGTTGTTGAGCAGCAGGGTCTGCTGGGTTTCGGCCAGGCCGATTTCCCAGGGGCTGCCCGCGTGGGTCAGCGAGGTGAGCGGCGAAGCGCCCGTCCCGCCTTCATAGCCCGAGATCGTCACATGGTCGGCGCGCGCCTTGGAAACGCCCGCGGCCACGGTGCCCACGCCCACTTCCGAGACCAGCTTGACCGAAACGCGCGCCTTGGTGTTCACGTTCTTGAGATCGTGAATGAGCTGCGCGAGATCTTCGATCGAGTAGATGTCGTGGTGCGGCGGCGGCGAGATCAGGCCGACACCCGGCGTCGAGTGACGGGTCTTGCCGATCACCTTGTTGACCTTGTCACCGGGAAGCTGGCCGCCTTCGCCCGGCTTGGCGCCCTGGGCCATCTTGATCTGGATGTCGTCGGCATTGACGAGGTATTCGGCGGTCACGCCAAAGCGGCCCGAGGCGACCTGCTTGATCGCCGAGCGCATCGAATCGCCGTTGGCCATCGGCTTGAAGCGGTCGGGTTCCTCGCCGCCTTCGCCGGTGTTCGACTTGGCGCCGATGCGGTTCATCGCGATGGCCAGCGTGGTGTGCGCCTCGCGGCTGATCGAGCCGAAGCTCATCGCGCCGGTGGCGAACCGCTTGACGATCTCGCTGGCCGGTTCGACTTCGTCGATCGACAGCGGCTTGTCGGCGGCCTTGAGTTCCATCAGCCCGCGGATCGTGAGCATGCGCTCCGACTGGTCGTTGATGGTCTGGGCAAATTCCTTGTACTTTTCAGGAATGTTGCCGCGCACGGCGTGTTGCAGGCTGGCGATGTTGTCCGCCGTCCAGGCATGTTCCTCGCCGCGCAGGCGCAGCTGGTAGATGCCGCCCACGTCGAGCATCTTCTTGTAGATCGGGTTGTCGCCATAGGCCATGGCATGGCGCGCCACGGTATCTTCGGCCACTTCCTTGAGCCCGACACCCTCGATCGAGGTGGCCGTGCCGGTGAAGTACTTCTCGATGAAGGCCGAGGACAGGCCCACGCCGTCGAAGATCTGCGCACCGCAATAGGACTGGTAGGTCGAGATGCCCATCTTGGACATGACCTTCAGGATGCCCTTGCCGACCGCCTTGATATAGTTCTTCTGAACGTCATAGGCCGAAAGCGGCACGCCCTTGTCGAGGCGGATGGCTTCGAGCGTCTCGAACGCGAGGTAGGGGTTGACCGCCTCGGCGCCATAGCCGGCCAGCACGCAGAAGTGATGGACTTCGCGCGCTTCGCCGGTTTCCACGACGAGGCCGGTCTGCATGCGCAGGCCCTGACGCACGAGGTGATGGTGCACGGCAGCCGTTGCCAGCAGGGCGGGCATGGCGATGCGCTGCGCGCTCTGCGCACGGTCCGACAGGATCAGGATGTTCTTGTCGGCCAGCACGGCTTCGGTGGCCGCCCAGCACATTTCCTTGAGCGCCATTTCGAGGCCTTCGGCCCCGGTGCTGGCGTCCCAGGTGGTGTCGATGGTGGCGGTGCGGAACGCGCCGTCGAGCGCGGCCTCGACCGAGCGGATCTTGGCCACGTCGTCGTTGGTCAGGATCGGCTGGTCGACTTCCAGACGCTTGTGGCTGCCCGCATCGTGGCCCAGCAGGTTGGGACGCGGACCGATCATCGAGACCAGGCTCATCACCAGTTCCTCGCGGATCGGGTCGATCGGCGGGTTGGTGACCTGGGCGAAGTTCTGCTTGAAGTAGTCGTAGAGCAGGCGCGCGCGCTTCGAGAGCACCGCAATCGGGGTGTCGGTGCCCATCGAGCCGATCGGATCCTCGCCCATGATCCCCATGGGTTCGAGGAACTTGCTCACGTCTTCCTGCGTGTAGCCGAACGCCTGCTGGCGATCGAGCAGGCTGTCGGTGGCCACCGGCAGCGCGACGACTTCAGGATCGGCGATTTCCAGATCCTTGAGGTTGTACTGCGCCGCGTCGAGCCATTCCTCGTAAGGTTCGGCCGACGAGAGCTGGGCCTTCAGTTCGTCGTCCTCGACAATGCGGCCCTGTTCGAGGTCGATCAGCAGCATGCGACCGGGCTGGAGGCGCCACTTGCGCACGACGTCTTCCTCGCGGAAGGGCAGCACGCCGCTTTCCGAGGCCATGCACACGAGACCGTCACGGGTGATCGAGAAGCGGGCCGGACGCAGACCGTTGCGGTCGAGCGTGGCGCCGATCTGGCGACCATCGGTGAAGGCGACCGCCGCCGGGCCGTCCCAGGGTTCCATCAGCGCGGCGTGATATTCGTAGAACGCACGGCGCTTGGGGTCCATCAGGGCATTGCCGGCCCAGGCTTCGGGCATCAGCACCATCATCGCATGGGCAATGCCATAGCCGCCCGCGATCAGCAGTTCGAGCGCGTTGTCGAGGCTGGCGGTGTCCGACTGGCCATGGGGGATGAGCGGCCACATCTTGTCGAGATCGGGGCCCAGAAGGTCCGATTCCATGGTGCGGCGGCGCGCGTTCATCCAGTTCACGTTGCCGCGCACGGTGTTGATTTCACCGTTGTGCGCGACGAAGCGGAACGGGTGCGCGAGCTTCCAGCTCGGGAAGGTGTTGGTCGAGAAACGCTGGTGCACGAGGCCCAGCGCCGAGACACAGTCCGGGTTGCGCAGATCGTCGTAGAACGAGCCGACCTGATTGGCCAGCAGCAGCCCCTTGTAGACGATCGTGCGCGACGAGAAGCTGGGCATGTAGAGCTGGGTCACGCCCGGCAGCCCATGCTTTTCGGCCATGGCCGCCAGCGGGTTCTGCGTCTGCTTGCGGATGGCGAGCAGCTTGCGCTCGAAGGCGTCCTGATCGGCGCAGTTCTCGCCGCGCTTGATGAAGCACTGGCGGATCACCGGCATCGATTCGATCACGGTCTTGCCAAGGCCGTCGAGCGTGACGGGCACGTCGCGCCAGCCGATCAGTTCCTGGCCTTCCTTGGCGATGAACTTCTCGAAGAAGCCGGTCACGAAAGTGCGCGCGGCTTCATCCTGGGGAAGGAAGCACATGGCCACGGCATAGTCGCCCGGCTGCGGCAGTTCCTTGCCTTCCGATGCGGCCCACTTGCGGAACATCTGGTCGGGCAGCTGGATCAGCAGGCCCGCGCCATCGCCCAGCAGCGGATCGGCGCCCACCGCGCCACGGTGGTCGAGGTTGCGCAGAATCTCCAGCGCCTGACCAATAATCGCGTGGCTTTTGACGCCTTTGATGTGGGCGACAAAACCCATGCCACATGCGTCATGCTCGTTACGCGGATCATACAGGCCCTGAACCGGCGGAAATCCCATCGCGTTGATCGTCCCTACCCCAAAAACAAAGAGAACTCGCACGAATCACGACACCGGGAGGTGCCGAAAATTGCGCGAGAATCCCCCATGACTTGAAGAAAGTTATTTTGCAACCTCCCTGAGGCCCGCAGACGGGAAAGCCCGCCGGGAAATGTCGCGCCGATGCGTAAATGTCGCAGTGTGTCGGCCCGCTGCGATCACATGTCGCAGAGAGGTATGCACAATTCGGGGCCGGGCCGGAACCCGCAAGCCCCGCAAGCCCCCGCTCAGCGGTTGGCGGTCATCTTCTGGAGCGTGGCCAGCGCATCGCGCAGGGCCTGCTCGGGATCGTCGAGATCGCTGGTCCGGGCCCCGTCGCCACGCGCGATGGCCTGAAAGCGCGTCGGCACCGAGGCCAGCACCGGCCGCTCGAACGCAGGCGAAACATCGCCAGCCGAAGCCCGCGCGGGAACCGGCCCATCAGCCGCCAGAGCCCGTGCCTGCCCCGGGAAGATCACAAGCGGGCGCCCTTGCGCAAAATTTTCGTCGCCAGAGAGACTTTCCCCGGAAAGGCTGTCACCCAAGATTTTGTCGTCGCCACGGCGCAGCGCGGGCACGACATCGGTGAGCGAGGAATAGCGATCCTCCAGCACAGCCGGCTCGCCACGCGCGAGGGTGAAGACCCCGCCCTGACCAGCATCGTTGACACCCCCGTCATTGCCAGGCCCGTCATTGCCAGACCCGTCATTACTGGCGATTCGGGCTTCCGCGCGCGGCTCGGCATCGAAAGCGCGCGACAAGCGGGGCATCGTCACGACATCGGACGGCCCGACAGGAGCACCGACAGTTTCGGAAGCCGCAAAAACCGGGGCCCGCCCGACTATGCTCGACCCGACCATGCTCGAACCGTCGCGGTCCTCGCGGTGGCTGGCAATCGCCAGCGCCAGACGCTCGACCAGCTGGACCAGCCCCAATCCGTCGAGATCGGCCTGGGCCACCGGCGAGGCCAGACCCGTGCGCGCAGGGTGCGCAGCCAGCAGCGGATCATGATCCCCGTGCAGCGCCCCATCTTCGTCCGTCATCCTGTCTTCGTCGTTTTCCTCGACTGCTTCGACAGATACCTGAGCCGCAGGCTCCGGCTCGGGCGCCACATCGACAGGCGCTTCCCCGACAGGTTCGTCAGAGGCCTGCGCCGGAACAGCTGGCCCGGCAGGCTGCTCGGCCCGGTCGAAGGTGCGGGCGAGGAAAGCGGGCGGCACGAACGGTTCGTCCTGCCCATCCCCGGCATCGTCTTCATAAATGGCAAAAGGATCGAACAGCCGCCCTTCGCGCGAAGGACGCAGCGAGGCTTCCTCGTCATCGCTCAGGATGCGGGTCTCGGCCTCGTCGATCATGTCGTCGCTGACCGTCAGCGGGCGGCGCGGCGGGGCATCGGGGTGTGCATCGCGGGCGCGCACACGCGGCGCGGCAGGTGCCGCGACGGGGGCATCGAAGGGCGCGTCAGGCGCGACCGGGCCCGAACCGGCCAGATCGGAAACGACCGGAAGCGGCGCCTCCTGCGGTGCCACATCCTGATGCGCAGGATCGCCTGCCACCAAAGGCTGCTCCGCGATCCGGCCCTGCTCGTCTTCCTCGACCAGCGCGGCCAGTTCGGCAGCCCCGCTCTTGCGGCGACCGAAAGTCACCGGGGCCTCGTCAGCCGGAACGGCCTTGCGCGTGCCCAGCCGCAGGCCAACCACGAGCCCGAGCAGCCCGCCCAGCCCGACCAGCGCCAGCGTGACCAGAACACGGGCCGTAAAGCCCAGCGGCGGCGCGGCGGCGGCCACGATCTTGGGCAGGCCGAGCGCCACGACGGCAGACTGGATGACCGCGACCGGAACCACGAGACTGGCCAGCGCGAACAAGGCGGCAAACCACAGGGCAGTGAATGCCGGGAACAGGCGATGGGCGCGGATCGACCGGCCTGCGCCCCCACCTGCACGCTTCACTTCCGGCTTGCGCTTGGACCTGGTCACCTGAGCATTACCCCCAACATTGGGCCAAGTGCCCTTGTTGGAGGGCGAATCGGCCTTCTGGCAAGACCCTACCAGACCCATGCCCCGACCATTCCCGATCGATTTCAGGCTGCGAGTCCGGCCTTGCCCGTCTTATGGGCTATCAGGGCTTGGTAAACGGGAAGATAACGCGCGGCATTGTGCGCCCAGTCGTGGGCCCTTTCGACAAAGGCACGGGCGACCTTGCGCCGCGCATCCCAGCCCTCGCGCGCGGCGAACAGGGCGACCATTGCCCTGGCCAGCGCGGCGGGATCGTCGGGCGCGAACAGCGTGCCGGTCACCCCGTCCTCGATCAGTTCGCGATGGCCGCCCACGTTGCTGGCGGCCACCAGCTTGCCCTGGGCCATGGCTTCGAGCGGCTTGAGCGGGGTGACCAGATCGGTCAGCCGCATGGCCTTGCGCGGATAGCACACGACATCGGCGAGCGCGTAGTAGCGGTCGACCTCGTGATGGGGCACGCGGCCCACGAAGCGGATGGCATGGGCCGCCTGCGAAGCCTCGGCCTGCGCGCGCAAGGCATGTTCGGCAGGCCCGCCGCCGACCAGCAGCAGCCGCGCGCCGGGCACTTGCGCGACGATGGCCGGCATCGCGGCGATCATGTCGTCGAGACCCTCATACGGATAGAAGCTGCCCAGAAAGCCGATCACCGGCCCTTCCCCCAGATCGAGCTGTTCGGCCAGCGCGCGGTCGGGCGCGAGCGGCGTGCCGAACAGCGCGAGATCGACCCCGTTGGGCATGATCGTGATCTTGCCCGGCGCCACCCCGCGCGCGACCAGATCGTCCTTGAGGCCCTGACAGATCGTGACCACGGCGTCGGCCCCGGCCACGACCCGGTCTTCGAGCCAGCGGGTGAGCCGGTAGCGCGCATTGCCCTCGCGCCCGGTGCCATTGCCCACGGCGGCATCTTCCCAGAACGCGCGGATCTCGTAGACGACCGGAATCCCCAGCCGCCGCCCGGCGCGCAGCGCGGCCAGGCCGCACAGGGCGGGCGAATGGGCATGGAGCACGTCCGGGCGCCAGTCCTGTGCGAGCGCGACGATGCGCGCGGCCAGCAGCCCCGCCTCGTGCCATTCGCGCAAGCCCGCCGGGCCGCTGGCCGTGCCGGGCGTGCGATAGAACACGAGCCCGTCGACCGTTTCGGAGCCCGCTTCTTCCCCGTTCCCGGCCCCGGCCCCGGCTCCGCCTCCGGCCATCGGCGCGTCATGGCGCACCCCGGTCACCCCGCGCACATCGAGGCCGTGGCCCTGCTGCGCCTTGAGAATGGCGCGGGTGCGGAACGTGTAGCCGCTGTGGAGCGGCAGCGAATGATCGAGTACGTGGAGAATCCGGGTCATGTGCCCTCGCTTGCCATGCCGGGCCTTAACACCCGGCAAATTCCTGCCGCACTTTCGCGCCCCGCTTCTTCCTGCCATCACCCTTTATCCGGGCTGGCAGGCTTAACCGCCCATCAACCCCGTCCCGTTAGGACATGTCCCCGCGATGATCGACAAGATAACCATCTTCGTGCCGCATATCCTGATGGCACTGGCGATCTGGAAGCTGCTCCATCGCGCCGATCTCGACGATGATCCGGCCCTGCCCAACGAGCGCAAGCCCCTGATGGGCCAGCGCAGGCCCGCCCCCCCGCGCAGCAGCGGGCGCACCGATGCTTGACCTGTTCTTCACCGCCTTCTGCCTCGCGTTTCTGGCCGCGGGAACCAGGCGGCCGTTCCTGTTCGTGCTGGCCTATGCCTATATCGACATCGTTGCCCCGCAGAAGGTTTCGTGGGGGTTCCTCACCCATATCCCGATCTCGCTGATCGCATTCCTCTGCGCGATTCTGGGCTGGATGGTGAGCGAGGACAAGAGCGGCGTCCGCTTCACCTCGCGCCAGTTCGTGCTGCTCCTGCTGCTGATCTATTGCGGGCTGACCACGCAGACCGCCGACTTCCCGGCCGAAGCCGCGGCCAAGTGGGACTGGGTGTGGAAGGCTCTGGTCTTCGCGCTGTTCCTGCCGCTCACCTTGCGCACGCGCCTGCGGATCGAGGCGCTCACGCTGATCATGGTGCTCTCGGTCGGGGTGATCGTGATCGGCGGGGGGATCAAGACGCTCAGTTCGGGCGGGGGCTATGGCGAACTGCGCCTGCTGGTCAACGACAACACCGGACTCTACGAAAGCTCGATCATCTCGACCGTGGCGATCAGCGTGATCCCGCTGGCGCTGTGGCTGGCCCAGTATGGCACGATCTTCAAACCCGACTGGAAAACCAAAGTCGTTGCCGCCGGTATCTGTTTCTCCTGCCTGCTCATGCCGGTGGGCACGCAGGCGCGCACCGGGCTGATCTGCGTGGGGGTTCTGGCGGTGATGATGCTGCGTTCGACCCGGCGCCCGATGCTCTATGTCGGCCTGCTCTGTGCCGGGGCGCTGGTGGCCGTGCCGCTGCTGCCCCACAGCTTTACCCAGCGCATGAGCACGATCGAGAATCACAAGGCCGACCAGTCGGCCTCGACCCGCGTGGCGGTGTGGATGTGGACCATCGAATTTGCCAAGACCCACCCGTTTGGCGGCGGCTTCGATGCCTTCCGGCAAAACACCATCAGCTACGACACCGTGAAGACCGACAACGCGGGCTCCAATACCGCCTCGGTCGAGACCGAACACAACGTGGAAAAGGGCCGCGCCTATCACTCGGCCTATTTCGAGATGCTGGGCGAGCAGGGCTATCCGGGCCTCGCGCTGTGGCTGCTGCTCCACGTCATGGGCGTGTTCCAGATGGAAGTGATCCGCCGCCGCTATCGCAGGAACCCGCCCGAGGGCTTTGCCTGGGTGACACCGCTGGCCGATGCGCTGCAACAGGCGCAGCTGTGCTATCTGGTCGGCTCCAGCTTCGTGGGGATCGCGTTCCAGCCGTTCTGCTACATGCTGGTGGGCCTCCAGTGCGGGCTTTCGGCCTATATCGGGCGCGTGAGCCGGGCCGCGCCGGTGCCCTTTGTGGCGCGGCGCCCGGTCAACGCGCGCCCTGCCGGGGCCAACCGGCTGTGACCGGCACACTTTGACAGCGCCTGCCGGGCGGCGCATGGGCAGACGATGACTTCGACGCCTGCCTTCATGCTCGACCCCGCCCGGTTTTCGCCCGAAACGTTCCTGCGCGATTTCTGGCAGAAACGCCCCGTGCTGATCCGCAATCCGTGGGCGGCCTGGGCCAATCCGCTCGAACCCGACGAACTGGCCGGGCTCGCCTGCGAGGAAGGCGTCGAATCGCGCCTGATCACCGGCCCGCGCGAGGCGCTGCGCCTCGAAAACGGGCCCCTGCCCGAAGCCCGCTTCGCCAGCCTTGGCGCCGAACCGTGGACCCTGCTGGTCCAGGCGGTCGACCAGCAGGTGCCCGATGTCGCCGCGCTGATCGAACCCTTCCGCTTCGTGCCCGACTGGCGGATCGACGACGTGATGATCAGCTATGCCACCGACGGGGGTGGCGTGGGCCCGCACTACGACCAGTACGACGTGTTCCTGATCCAGGGGCTGGGCCGCCGCCGCTGGCGGGTAGGGCCGCGCTGCGACGCCTCCACGCCGACAGCCCCCCATGCCGACCTGCGCCTGCTCGCCGATTTCGAGGCCGAGGGCGACTGGGTTCTGGAACCGGGCGACATTCTCTATATCCCGCCCGGCTTCGCCCACGATGGCGTGGCCGTGGGCACCGATTGCATGACCTATTCGATCGGCTTTCGCGCGCCTTCACGGGCCGAACTGATCGAAGGCTGGGCGATCCATTGCGCGCAGGCGCTGGGCGACGACGATCGCTACGCCGACCCCGATCTGGGGACGCCCGCCAATCCGCTCCAGGCCAATCCGGGCCAGATCACCCCCGCCGCGCTCGACAGGCTCCACGCCATGATGCGCGCGGCGCTCGATGATCGCGCGGCCTTCGCCCGCTGGTTCGGCAGCTTCACCAGCCTGCCCAAATATGCCGACACCGACCCGGCAGCGACCGACTGGCGCCCGGACATGCCCGCCGACCCGCTTGCCGTGCGCGAGGCGCTGGCGCTGGGCGTGCCCCTCGTGCGCAATCCGGCCAGCCGCTTCGTGTTCATCGAACCGGAAAGCCCGACCACGGAAAGGGGCACGGAAAGGGGCGCGGAACAGGGCATCGCGCTGTTCGTCGACGGACAGGAATTCCTCTGCGCCGAACCGCTCGCCCCCCTCGCCCGGTCGCTGTGCGCGGCCAGCGCCTTCACCCTCGCCCCCGCGCTGGCGCAGGCGCCGGGCGCCATCGCCCTGCTCGTCGCGCTGATCGATCAGGGCAGCCTGACGTTCGATGAAGGCGACGACGAAGACGATCAGGAAGAGTGGGACGACTGACCCGGCCATGGCCCTGATCGCCCTCAACAAGCCCTACAACGTGCTCTGCCAGTTCACCGACGAGAGCCAGGGCCCCAAGCGCCCGACGCTGGCCGACTATGTGGACAGGCCCGGCGTCTATCCGGCCGGGCGGCTCGACCGCGACAGCGAGGGGCTGCTCCTGCTGACCGACGACGGGCGACTTCAGGCCCGCATCGCCCACCCGCGCTTCAAAGCCCCCAAGACCTACCTCGTGCAGGTCGAGGGCGAGCCCGACGCAGCCGCGCTCGATGCGCTGTCGCGCGGGGTGCGCCTCAACGACGGGATGACCCTGCCCGCGCGGGCCGAACGGATCGATCCGCCCGCGCTCTGGCCGCGCGACCCGCCGGTGCGCTTTCGCAAGAGCGTGCCCGATTGCTGGATCAGCCTCACCCTGCGCGAGGGGCGCAACCGGCAGGTCCGCCGGATGACCGCCGCCGTCGGCCACCCGACCCTGCGCCTCGTGCGCTGGCAGATCGGAGACTGGACACTCGACGGGCTGGCGCCGGGCGAATGGCGCGTGATCGGGTAAGGAAAAGCCGCTCGGGGGGCTGCCCCTATGCTTGCGCTGACGTTTCGACCGGCACCGCAGCCCTCAGGCGCCCCGGCGCATAGGCTGCCGGGTCGAGACTGGCGGTCATTTCATCGGGCCCCTGCCCGAGCAGCAGTTGCGCGCCCAGACGCGCGGCGGCGGGTGCCGTCTGGATGCCGAAGCCGCCCTGCCCGGCAAACCAGAAGAAGCCGGGCACATCGGCATCGAAGCCATAGACCGGCGCGCGGTCGGGGGCAAAGCTGCGCAGGCCTGCCCAGCGCCGCTCGACCGCCTGCACCTGCCAGTCGACCACCCGGCTCATCCGGTCGATGGCGAGGGCCACGTCGTATTCCTCGGGCGCGGCATCGCAGGGCACGTCGGGCGTCTCGTCGTGGGGAGAGAGCCAGAGCCGGTCGCCCGAAGGCTTGAAATAGAACTCCCCGGCCAGATCGAACGTGAGCGGCAGGGTGGCGGGAACCGGCCCATCGAGGCGCAACTGGACAATCGTGCGGCGCAGCGGCGCAATGCCCAGCCGCCTCGCCCCCGCCTGACCCGCCACCGTATCGGCCCAGGCCCCGGCGGCATTGGCCACCAGCGCGGCGCGCACGCGCACGTCCTGCCCCGCCGTGCGCCAGCCGATCTCCCACAGGCCGCCTGCCTTTTCGATCCGGTCAACTTGCGCGCGCACCCGCAGCACGCTGCCCGCCTGCCGCGCACGGGCCAGATAGTGCTGGTGCAGCCCGGCCACGTCGATATCGGCGCAGCCCGGTTGCCAGACCGCCGCCGTCCATTCGGGCAGCAGGCCGGGAACCAGCGCGGCCATGGCCGCACGGTCGACCAGTTCGACATGCGCGCCCAGCCCCGCATAGTCGGCCACGAAGCGTTCCAGCCCGTCGCGTTCATGGGCGCGGCCAATCACCAGCGAGCCGCGTTCGTGCAGGAAGCCGTGTTCGGCCAGATAGGGCCCGGCAGCCAGCGTGAGCGGCACGACCGCAGGCCCGCCATAGACCTCGTCCCAGAAGGCGGCGGAACGCCCCGTGGTGTGATAGCCGGGGGTGTCCTCGGCCTCGATCAGCAGCACGCGGGCATGGGGGGCACATTCGGCAGCAAGGCTGGCGCCCGCCATGCCTGCGCCGATGATCGCGATGTCGAACTCTTCCATCATGGGCTTCCCATCGACGCCCCATGATGCCGTCAGGCCTGCGGGGAAGCAGGCGGCGGCGGAGTCGGGGCCGGAACCGGTGTCGGGGCTTCCCGATTGAGGAATTCATCCATCGAAGCAAGGGCCCTGTCGCGCACGGGATCACATTCGCGCAGGATTTCGTGGCGTGCCTCGCGCCCCCAGGCCACCAGCCGGACATGGGGCAGCCGCCGGGCCGCGCGCGCAATCGCCCGCCACGAGACCAGCGCATCGCGCCGCGTGGCCAGCAACAGCACCGGACAGGTCACCGCTTCGAGCACGCCGGGTGCATCGAGCCGGTCGAACGATTCGCTCGCCCGGCGCAGCCAGCGCCAGCTCGCCGGGCCGAGCCTCAGGAACGGGCGCTGTGCCTTCCACCACAGTTCCCCGGCATAGCGGCGCTCGTCGTGGGTGAGCAGGATCGCCCGCGTCTTTTCCCGCGCGCCGGGTTTTTCGCTGGCCTTCCAGGCCGCGCGCGCGGGGTCGCCCAGCCGGGTCATCAGCCGGGCATAGAGGCGTTGCAGCACGCGGGGAATCGGCGTGGCAAAGCCCAGCATCGGTGCGCAGAGCACGACCGCGTCGGGGTCGATTCGCCCCTCGGCCAGCGCGCGCAGCACCAGATGCCCGCCCATCGAATGGCCTGCCACGACATGAGGGCCCGGAGCCCCTGCCCGCCACTGCGCAAAGAGCCCGGCCAGATCATCGACCCAGATCGAAAAGTCGGCGATGTCGCCCACCGCAGGGTCGGCAGCCAGACGCCCGGAGCCGGCCTGTCCGCGCCAGTCCGCAGCGCTGACATGCCAGCCCCGCGAGCGCCAGTCCTCGAATGTTTCCAGATACTTTTCATAGAAATCGGCGCGACCGGGCAAGAACAGGATGCTCCCGCGTGAAGGCCCCTCGGGCGCGGGCCAGGCGAGCGTGCGGATCGCCGCGCCATCAGCGGCCAGCCACATCGATTCGAGGGCGTCAGGGGGTATCGCGCACCCGGGCGCACATTCGCAAACATCCTTAACCATCGGCCGGAAATTCCTCGTTTTTGGCTCAATTCCGCCCGTTGCCTTGGTTACCGTTTGGTAAGCGATTGTCCGGTATGAACCCCCTGTCACAGGGGAGTTTCCATGGTCTACGGTCTGGTCGGTCTATTGGCAATTGCGCTGCTTTATGCGGCTTTTACCGACATCCGGCGCCGCCAGATCGACAACTGGCTCAATGCCGCCATCGCGCTCCTCGCCCCGGTCTACTGGTGGGCGCAAGGCCTCACGCTCTGGCCCGGCATGGCGCTGCAACTGGGCGTGGCCCTGCTGGCCTTTGCCGTGCTGGCCGGCCTCTTCGCGCTGCGCATGATGGGGGGCGGCGACGTGAAGCTGTTGACCGCACTGGCACTGTGGTTGCCGGGTCGGCTGTTTCTCGAACTCCTGCTGATCATGGCGCTGGTGGGCGGGGTGCTCACTCTGGTGATGGGCATCTGGCACGTCACCCGCCGCCGCAAGGACCGTCTCAAGATTCCCTATGGCGTGGCCATCGCTTCGGGCGGGCTGTGGGTTCTGGCCAGTTCGCACTGGGATGCGGTGCAGGCTGTTATGGCTGGCTAGGTCTATTTTAACCAATTTGTCGGATTTCTACGGGCTATTCTGTAAGGGCAGGGTCAAAGGGCGATGGACAAGAGAAAGCTGATGCTGCTGGTGGGGGCGCTGTTCGTGGCGGTCGTCACCGCCCTGGCCGCCCGCAACCTGGCAGGCGGGTCGGGATCGCCCCAGGCCGCCGCCGCCGCCCAGCTGGAGACCGGCACCAAGGTGCTCGTGGCCCAGCGCGCGCTCCCGGTTGGCACGATCATCACCGCCGATGCCATAGGCTTCAAGGCCTGGCCCAAGGAAATGGTGCAGGACGCCTATTTCCTTGAAGGCGAGGCCGACATGAGCAAGATGCTCGGCACTGTCGTGCGCAATCCGATCACCGCCGGCGAACCGATCACGCAAGGCTCGCTGGTTGCTCCGGGCGATCGCGGCTTCCTGGCCGCCGCGCTCGGGCCGGGTATGCGCGCGGTTACCATTCCGGTTTCCGCCCGTACCGCCGTGGCCGGGTTCGTGTTCCCCGGCGATCATATCGACCTCGTGCTCACGCAGACCGTCCGGGGGGATGATCCCCAGTCGCTCAAGGCCTCCGAAACGATCGTGCGCAACTTGCGCGTGCTCGCCACCGACCAGTCGGCCACGCAGGAAACCGTCGAAGGCAAGACCCAGGTCAAGGCCTTCAGCACCGTCACCGTCGAGGTGACCCCCAAGCTTGCCGAAAAGATCGCCGTGGCCCAGACCATCGGCACGCTCAGCCTCTCGCTGCGTGCGCTGGCCGACAATGCCTCGGAACTCGATCAGGCGATTGCCTCGGGCGATGTCAAGGTTCCCGCCGGGACCAGCCGCCAGGACGAGGAAAAGCTGCTCAGGCAGGCCATGGCCCATCCGCTCGACGGCGGCGCCTCGTATGTCACGGGCGGCGATGTCTCGCGCTACCAGCGCAAGTCGATGCCCCCGATGGAGGCCTCTTCGAACCGCGGGGCTGGTGTCCCGGCCCCCGCCGGCCCGATGATGGGCGCTCCTGTCACGCCGCCCCGTCCGCGCGGCCCGGTGGTCAACATCACCCGCGGCAAGGATACCGTCACCGTTTCGCTGGCCGCGCACTGACATGGCCCGTTCTCCCATGGCCTCCGCTCCCGCCATCCTGTCCGCTCCCGCCCGTGGCAAAGCCTTTGGCTTCCCGCTCGCGAAAGGCCCGTGCATGTCCACCCGCTTTTCTTCCGCGCTGCTGTGTGCCGCCGTTCTGGCAGCGCCACTCGCGGGCCTGACGTTCGCCTCACCGGCCCGCGCCCAGAGCGTCACCAGCCCGGCCCGCTCGATCGCGGTGGCTCTGGGCCGGGGCGAACTGGTCACCCTGCCCGGCCGCATGGCCGATGTCTTCGTGGCCGACGACAAGGTGGCCGACGTGCAGGCCAAGTCGACCAACCAGCTCTATGTCTTCGGCAAGGGACCGGGCGAGACCACCGTCTATGCCAGCAATGCCAGGGGCGAGGTAATCTGGTCGGCCAACGTGCGCGTGGGCACCAATATCGACAGCATCGACCAGTTGCTGCGCATGGCCCTGCCCGAAGCCAAGATCCAGAGCGCGACGATGAACAGCACCGTCCTGCTCACCGGCACGGTCGCCGCGCCCGAGGATGCCGCCGAGGCCGAGCGCCTCGTCAAGGCCTTCGTGGGCGAAAAGATGCAGGTGATCAGCCGCCTCAAGCTGGCAACGCCGGTGCAGGTCATGCTTCAGGTCCGCATCGCCGAAGTGAGCCGCTCGCTCACCCGCGCGATCAACATGAACTGGGCCACCGCCGACAGCACCAGCGGCATGAAGTTCGGCGTCGCCCAGAACAGCTTCTACTCGCAATATGTGCCCAGAGGCACGCTGGCGACGGGGACCAGTTCCTCAACCAGTTCGTCCGGCTCGTCCGGCACCACCAACACGACCAGCACGCTGGTCGGCGCGGCGGCAACCGGCACGCGCCTCATCGGCAACAGCAAGTTTTTGGGCATGAACGTGCTGGGCGCGCTCGATCTGGGCGAAACGATCGGCCTGACCAACACCCTGGCCGAGCCCAACCTCACCGCGCTCTCGGGCGAAACGGCAGAGTTCCTCGCGGGCGGCGAATTCCCGGTGCCGCTCTCGCAGGGGCTGGGCGCAACGAGTATCGAATACAAGAAATACGGCGTCAGCCTCTCCTACACGCCCACGGTTCTGGCCAATGGCCGCATCTCGCTGCGCGTGCGCCCGGAAGTGTCCGAACTGTCGAGCGACGGGGCGATCACCATCAGCGGTTTCTCGATCCCCGGCCTGCGCGTGCGCCGCGCGGAAACCACGGTCGAACTGGGTTCGGGCCAGAGCTTCATGATCGCCGGGCTGCTGAGCAATACGGCGAAGAACACCATCGTCAAGATGCCCGGCGCGGGCGACCTGCCGGTGCTCGGCTCGCTGTTCCGCTCGACCTCGTTCCAGAAGGGCGAGACCGAACTGGTGATCGTGGTCACGCCCTATCTGGTCAATCCGGTCGACGCCAAGGACATCAAGCTGCCAACCGACGGCTTCAACTCCGCAAACGCGCTGCAACAGGTGCTGGGCAACAGGGAAACCTCGGGCCGTCCGGCCCCGCGCCCGATGCCCAGCGAACGCGACACCACCGTGCAAACCGGTTCGGATGGCGGCCAGTCCCGTTCCGGCGCCGATGCCCGGCCCGGTTTCGGCCTGTGAGCCCCTCCCCCATGGCGCCCTCCTTCATGCTCTGCGCAACAGGAAAACCGACAATGTCCCACCCCCTTGCCCGTTCCTTGCGTGTTCTGGGCCTGGCCGCCGTCCTGAGCGCCGGCCTGTCTGCCTGCGGTGGCCAGCCGGGCAACCGCACGCTCAACAGCGTGCACCAGCCGGTCGTGGAACGCTCCAGCTTCCTGTTCGATGTCGTCACCCTGCCCGGCGGCGGCATGTCGCTGGCCGAGCAACGCCGTCTGGCCGGCTGGTTCGACAGCCTCTCGCTCGGCTATGGCGACAAAGTGGCGCTCGATGATCCGGCCACCAGCGTGACCACGCGCGAGGAAGTGCAGGCGATCCTTTCGGGCCATGGCCTGATCCTGTCCGAAAGCGCGCCCGTCACGGTCGGCACCCTGCCGGCGGGAACCGCCCGGCTGGTGATCACCCGCACCACCGCCTCGGTGCCCGGCTGCCCCGACTGGTCGGCCCACAGCGACGCCAATTTCAACAACGCCACCTCGACCAACTACGGATGCGCGGTCAATTCGAACCTCGCCGCCATGGTCGCCGACAAGGAAGACCTCGTGCGCGGCCAGAGCAATGCCGGCACGACCACGGTGATGACCTCGAACAAGGCCATCGACGCCTTTCGCACCGCCCTGCCCACCGGCAAGGGTGGCACCGTGGTCCGCAAGTCGAGCACATCGGACGTCTCGACCGGTGGTGGCAGTGGCGGTGGTGGCGGAGGAGGCAACTGACATGCCCGGATCCTGGAAAAACGGCAATCGCGACATCTTCGCCGCCTTCCTGTGCGACGATGCCGCCCTCGACGTGGCCCGCGCCGTGGCCGCCGACATGGGCTGGGCGCCCGAAAAGTGCGCGCGCGGCGGCCTGCGCAATGCGGTGCAATCGCTCTCGATCACGGCGAGCCCGGCGATCCTCATGGTCGACCTGTCAGAATGCGGCGATCCGCTCAACGACATCAACGCCCTGGCCGAAGTCTGCGAACCGGGCACGGTGGTCATCGCCGTCGGGCAGGTCAACGACGTGCGCCTCTATCGCGACCTGATCGCCTCGGGCATTCAGGACTACCTGCTCAAGCCGCTCTCGATCGGTCAGGTGCGCGACGCGCTGGCACAGGCCCAGGCGATCTTCACCGCACCCAAGACGCAGGAAGGCGCGGCCACCCGCCAGCATGTCGCCACTGCCGTCGTCGGCACGCGCGGCGGGGTCGGCGCCTCGACGCTGGCCACCTCGCTGGCCTGGGCTTTCAGCACCGATCACAAGCGCTCGACCGCCCTGCTCGATCTGGATGTCCATTTCGGCACCGGCGCGCTCACGCTCGACCTTGAACCGGGACGCGGCCTGACCGACGCCATCGACAATCCCAGCCGCATCGACGGCCTGTTCATCGAACGCGCGATGATCCGCGCCAACGACCACCTCGCGATCCTCTCGGCCGAGGCTCCGATCACCGCCCCGCTGATGACCGATGGCAGCGCCTTCATGCAGTTGCAGGAAGAGTTCCGCCACGCCTTCGAGATGACCGTGATCGACATGCCGCGCAACATGCTGATCAACTTCCCGCACCTGCTGTCCGACGTGAACGCGGTGGTCCTCGCCACCGAACTCACCCTGGCCGGCGCGCGCGACGCGATCCGCCTGCTCGCCTGGCTCAAGGCCAATGCCCCCCATGCCCATGTCCACGTCGTGGCCAACAAGGTGCAGCAGGGCGTGGGCGAGATCAGCCGCGCCGACTTCGAATCCTCGATCGAGCGCAAGCTGGGCTTTGCCATCCCCTTCGACCCCAAGGCGGCGGCCAATGCCGCGCGGCTCGGCCAGACCTTCCTGGGCGCCAACCGCACGGCCAAGGCCAGCCAGCCGATCCGCGATGTCGCCCAGGCCATCGCCGCGCTGTCCGACACCGGTAGCGAACCCGACAGCACGGCCAGGACCAAAGCACGGCCCGGCGCCTCGCTGCTGGGCAGGTTCGACCTGAAGAAGATCCTCACCCCCAAGGCCAAGGCCGGAGCTTCCGCCTGAGGCTGCGCACCCGCCCTTTTTTCCTCGCGCCCGTTCCCCTCTCTCATAGGCAGACCGCAGCATGTTGACCCCCCAGATCCTTGTCGTCGCCGGCGGCATCGCGGTGGTGCTCATCATGGCGGTCTTCGCCCTGTCGGGCCCCAATGCGGCCAAGGAGAGCGAGCGGCGCCTGCAACAGGTGCGGTTTCGCCATTCGGACAAGGCGGTCGACAAGGTCGAGGCGCAATATCGCAAGGCCATTGCCGCGCGCACCCCGCGCGCTCACACCGTGGCCGGATCGCAATCGCGGATCGCCGCGCTCGAACTGCGGCTGCACCGCACCGGCAAGGGCTGGACGCTCAAGGGCTATGCCTATGCCTCGCTGGGCCTCGGGCTGGGGGTGGCAGCCCTGGTCTTCCTCAAGTCGGGCTCGCTGATGCTGGCCCTGCCTGCCGGGTTGCTGGTGGGCGCGGGGCTTCCGCACATGGTGGTCAACATGGCCATCAACCGCCGCACCAACGGCTTCGTCGCGCGGTTTCCCGATGCCCTCGAACTGCTCGTGCGGGGCTTGCGCTCGGGCCTGCCGATCACCGAGACGCTCACCGTCGTCGCCAGCGAACTGCCAGGCCCGGTGGGCGAGGAATTCAAGCTGGTGACCGACCGGATCAAGGTGGGCAAGACCATGGAGGAATCGCTCCAGGACACCGCCGACCGCCTCAACATGGCCGAGTTCAGCTTCTTCTGCATCACGCTGGCGATCCAGCGCGAGACCGGCGGCAACCTGGCAGAAACCCTCGCCAATCTGGCCGACGTGCTGCGCAAGCGCGCGCAGATGAAGCTCAAGATCAAGGCGATGAGCTCGGAAGCCAAGGCCTCGGCCTATATCATCGGCGCGCTGCCGTTCATCGTGTTCGCCCTGCTCCACTGGATCAACCCGGCCTACATGGACAAGTTCTTCCTCGACGAGCGCCTGATCGTGATCGGGCTGGGCGCGCTGTGCTGGCTGGGAATGGGCGGCTTCATCATGGCCAAGATGGTCAACTTCGAGATCTGAGGGCCCCATGGAACAACACGCCGCCCCCACCCTGCTGGGCATCAATGTCATCCATGCCGGCTCGATCCTGATGATGATCGCGGCAGGCGCAATGCTTCTGGCGATCTATGCCGCGGTCACCGTGCGCGACCCCATGGCCAAGCGCGTCAAGGCGCTGAACGAGCGGCGCGAGCAGCTCAAGGCCGGGATCATCACCACCAATGCGCGCAAGCGCCAGTCGATCGTCCGCCGCAACCAGACCACCGACAACATCCGCGGCATCCTCGAAAAGCTGCGCGTGTTGCAGGACAGCCAGCTTTCCGTTGTCCAGCAGCGCCTTGCCCAGGCCGGCATCCGCAAGAAGGAATGGGCCGTCGCGGTGATCTTCGGGCGGATGATCGGCCCGATCGCGCTGGGCGGGCTGGCCTTGCTGTGGATCTACGTCCTCAATTTCTTCCCCGAATGGAGCCCGTTCAAGCGCTTCATGGGCTTCGCGGTCATGGTCCTCTTCGGTTACAAGGCCCCGGACATCTGGATCGCCAATCTCGTCACCAAGCGCACCAATGCGATCCGCAAGGGCCTGCCCGACGCGCTCGACCTGCTGGTGATCTGTGCCGAGGCGGGCCTGACGGTCGATGCGGCCTTTGGCCGCGTGGCGCGCGAACTGGGCCGGGCCTATCCCGAGCTGGGCGATGAATTCGCGCTGACGGCCATCGAACTCTCGTTCCTGACCGAACGCCGGCAGGCCTTCGAAAACCTCGCCTACCGGGTAAAGCTGGAATCGGTGCGCGGGGTGACGACCACGATGATCCAAACCGAACGCTACGGCACGCCGCTGGCCTCGGCCCTGCGCGTGCTCTCTGCCGAATTCCGCAACGAGCGCATGATGCGCGCCGAGGAAAAGGCCGCGCGCCTGCCCGCGATCATGACCGTGCCGCTGATCCTGTTCATCCTGCCCACGCTCTTCGTGGTCATTCTGGGCCCGGCGGCCTGCTCGATCAGCGACCAGTTCATCAACCGCAAGAGCCCCGCGCTCTGAGCCACCGAGCTTCCCGTGCCGCGCGCCAGAGCGCGTCGGACGGGGGCACCGGGCACACGGGAGGGGGGCACACGGGAGAGGGCACGGAGCCCTTGCGAAAAAGGGCCTTACTTCCCCTGTTCCTCGAACCGGCGCACCGCCCCGAGCAGCTTGTCGAGAAGCCCGCGCAGCCGCTCGACCTCGCGCGGGGTCAGCACCGCAAAAATGTCCTCGTAGATTTCCTGGGCCTGTGGCCAGATGCGGGCGTGAATCTCGCGCCCCTGCGCGGTCAGTTCCAGATGGTGCGAGCGGCCATCGGCGACATTCGGGCTGCGCTGGAGCAATCCGCGATCTTCCAGCACCTTGCAGGCCCGGTTGACCGCCACCTTGTCCATCTGTGTGGCGCCGACCAGATCGCGCTGGGTCAGCGCCCCAGCATCGCCCAGCACCGCCATGACCCGCCATTCCGAAATTTTGAGGCCGAACTGGGCCCGATATTCGTTCGCAATGGCGCCGCTCACGGCGCTCGACGTGATGGCCATGCGATAGGGCAGGAATTCGGCAAGACGGGATTGCATGTCGGACATGGTTTCGTGTGTAAGGAAACCGGCGACAATGGCAACAATGATGTTGCCTCATCTGTGGCCAGCAGCCTTGCAATCATGCAAGACTGCTGGTTAACGCGCAACTTTCAGAAAGTTACGCGCACAAAATGGTGCATTACTCCAAAATGGAATAAACCTTCCGGCTCACCCCGATTCGAGAGAGTCACCGCTCGTTGAGCACCCGGCCCGCCACCGCGCCCAGCCGGGCCACCAGAACCGGGTCGCGCTGCGCGGGCGCAGTCATGATCGCCCCGTCGAGCGCGTGGTCGATCGGGCTGGCACTGCGTTCGGGCGGAAGCAGCCCGGCCAGCGCCGTCACCATCGCGCGCGCGGTGGCTGCATTGCCGTGCATGACCTCGATCACTTGCGCCACATCGACATGCTCGCCCTCGCGCCAGGCGTCATAGTCGGTGACCATGCCGATCAGCGCGTAAGGCAGCTCGGCCTCGCGGGCCAGACGCGCCTCGGGCAGCGCGGTCATGCCGATCACGTCGGCGCCCCACTGGCGATAGAGGCGGCTTTCCGCGCGGGTCGAGAACTGCGGCCCCTGCATCGCCAGATAGCAGCCGCCGCGATGGACCGTGGCCCCGGCAGCCTGCGCCGCATCGCCCAGCAGCCCGGACAGCCGCGCGCAGACCGGATCGGCCAGCGAGACATGGGCCACCAGCCCTTCGCCAAAGAAGCTCTGCGGACGGCCATGGGTGCGGTCGATGAACTGGTCGACCGCCACGAAGCTGCCCGGCGCCAGTTCCTCGCGCAAAGACCCGATGGCCGAGATCGCGACGAGGTCGGTTACCCCGCACCGCTTCATCACGTCGATATTGGCGCGGTGGTTGATCCCTTCGGGCGGGATGCGGTGCCCGGCGCCATGGCGGGCCAGAAACACGAATTCCACCCCGCCGATCTTGCCCAGCGTGACCGGCCCCGAAGGCGCGCCAAACGGCGACTGGACCGCGATTTCCTGCACTTCATCGAGCACCGACAGGTCGTAGATGCCCGAGCCACCGATGATCCCGATGCGCCAGTGCGCCGCCGTCTTGTGCCCGTGCGAAGCCGTCTGTTCAGTGTGCAAGGAATGTCGCCTTCTTGAAAAAATCGTCGTGCCTGCTCGATAGCGGCGGCACGGCGCGCGGGCAATCGCGCTTGCAAACGCCCGCCTGCCCGCTACCCCGCACTCCCATGCCGAACGCGACCATGACCGAACCCGCCTTCATCGCCGCCCTGCGCGCCCTCGCGCAGGATCCGGCCGCGCGCGGGCTCGACGACGACGTGGCGGTGATCGACCTTGGCGGCGAAAGCCTGATCCTCACCCACGACATGATGGTCGAAGGCATCCACTGGCTTCCAGAGCAAGACCCCGCCGATGTCGCGTGGAAACTGGTGGCCACCAACTTGTCCGATCTGGCCGCCAAGGGCGCCCAGCCGCTCGGCGTCCTGCTCGGCTATGGGCTGGGCGGGGGCGAAGCGCGCTTTCTGGCCGGGCTGGAGGAGGTCTTGCACGCCTTTGCCGTGCCCCTGCTGGGCGGCGACACCGTGCGCCGGGGGGCCAGCGCCACCCATGGCCTGACCGCGCTGGGCCGCGCCACGCACCGCCCCGTCCCCTCGCGCAAGGGCGCCCGCGCAGGCGATACGCTGTGGGTGACAGGCACGCTGGGCGCCGCCATGCTCGGCTTCGAGGCGCTGAAAGAAGGCCAAAAGGGCTCCGAAAGTCCCGAAATCGCCGCCTTCACCCGCCCCGTCCCCCGCCTTGCCGAAGGCCGCGCGCTGGCCCCGCATGTCACCGCGATGATGGACGTGTCCGATGGCCTCCTGCTCGATGCCACGCGGCTGGCCCGTGCCAGCGGGATCACGCTGGCGGTCGATTCATCGGCCTGCCCCTTCCCTGCCAGCCTGTCCCCTGAACGCCGCCGTGCGGCGCTGAGCTGGGGGGATGACTACGAACTGCTCTTCACCCTTCCGGCCGGACAGACCCCGCCGGTGCCCGCCGCGTGCATCGGCAAGGCGCTCCCCCCCGGCCCGGCGCCGCTCCTGCTCGACGGGCAGGCGCCTGTGGGCGTGCTGGGCTACGAGCACGGCTGAGCCCCTTCCACCACCCACTTGCGCGGGCGGTCCCCCTCCCCGCACGCGGGGAGGATCTTTGGTCCTCCTGAGGTAGGGAGGGGAGAAAAATCCCGCTTGCAGCCCACCAAAGATGGTCTAGCCTCGCCCCGTCCCGCACAAGACGGGACTCGCCCACGCCCCCCACGAAAAGACGAAAAAACCGGGCGCGGGACGCAACAAAGGGGGATGCCACATGAACCTCGTCGTCGTCGCGATCGGGTTTGGGCTGCTGGCCGTGCTCTATGGCTATGCGACCAGCCGCCAGGTGCTGGGAAGCCCGGCCGGAAACCCGAAAATGCAGGACATCGCCGCCGCCATCCAGGAAGGCGCGCAGGCCTATCTCCGCCGCCAGTATGCCACGATCGGCGTGGTCGGGGTGCTTGTCGCGATCATCGTCGCGCTGACCCTGCACCCGCTGCCCGCCCTCGGCTTCGTCATCGGCGCGGCGCTTTCGGCTCTGGCCGGGTTCATCGGCATGACCGTCTCGGTGCGCGCCAACGTGCGCACCGCCGCCGCCGCGCAGGACGGGCTGCAACAGGGCCTGACCCTCGCGTTCCGGTCGGGCGCGATCACCGGGATGCTGGTGGCGGGCCTTGCCCTGCTGGGGATCGCCGGGTTCTTTGCCGTGCTGGTCGGCCCGCTGGGGCTGGCGCCGGGAAGCCGCACGGTGATCACCGCGCTCACCACGCTGGCGCTGGGCGCCTCGCTGGTGTCGATCTTCGCGCGGCTGGGCGGGGGCATCTTCACCAAGGCCGCCGACGTGGGCGCCGATCTGGTCGGCAAGGTCGAGGCCGGTATCCCGGAAGACGATCCGCGCAACCCGGCGGTGATCGCCGACAACGTGGGCGACAACGTGGGCGATTGCGCGGGGATGGCCGCCGACCTGTTCGAAACTTATGTCGTGACCGTGGGCGCGACGATGATCCTCACCGCCCTGCTTTGCGACGATCCGGCCCGCCTGCTGGCGCTCATGGCCCTGCCGCTGCTGATCGGGGGCGTGTGCATCGTCACCTCGATCATCGGCACCCTGTTCGTGAAGCTGGGCCCCAGCCAGAACATCATGGGCGCGATGTACAAGGGCTTTGCCGTCACCGCCCTGCTGTCGGTGCCCGCGATCTGGCTGGCCATGCAGGCCGCGCTGGGCGACATGGCCGCCCCGCTGGGCACGCATGGCAAGCTTGCCGGGGTGAGCGGACAGGCCCTGTTCGGCTGCGCGCTGGTGGGCCTGGCCATCACCGGGCTGATCATCTGGATCACCGAATACTATACCGGCACCGCCTATCGCCCGGTCCGCTCGATCGCGCGCGCCTCGCGCACCGGGCACGGCACCAATGTGATCCAGGGCCTTGCCGTCAGCCTCGAAGCCACCGCCCTGCCCACGCTGGTGATCTGCGCGGGGATCGTGGTGGCCTGGCAACTGGCCGGGCTGATCGGCCTTGCCTATGGGGCGACGGCGATGCTTGCGCTCGCGGGGATGGTCGTCGCGCTCGATGCCTATGGCCCGGTGACCGACAATGCCGGGGGCATCGCCGAAATGGCCGGACTGGACGAGGCCGTGCGCGCCCGCACCGATGCGCTCGACTCGGTGGGCAATACGACCAAGGCGGTCACCAAGGGCTATGCGATCGGCTCGGCCGGGCTGGCCGCGCTGGTTCTGTTCGCGGCCTATACCACCGACTTGCGGGCGTTCTTTCCGGGGCTGACGGTCGATTTCAGCCTCGAAAACCCCTATGTCGTCGTCGGCCTGCTGCTCGGCGCGCTGCTGCCCTACCTGTTCGGGGCGATGGGGATGACCGCCGTGGGCCGCGCGGCGGGCGACGTGGTGATCGACGTGCGCGACCAGTTCGCCGCCGATCCGGGCATCATGGCGGGCACCAGCCGCCCCGACTATGCCCGCACGGTCGATCTCGTCACGCGCGCGGCGATCCGCGAGATGGTCGTGCCCTCGCTGCTGCCGGTGGCCGCACCCGTGGTGGTCTATGGGGTGATCCGCTACGTGGCCGGGCAGGCCGATGCCTTTGCCGCGCTGGGCGCGCTTCTGCTCGGCGTGATCGTGGGCGGGCTGTTCGTCGCGCTTTCGATGACCTCGGGCGGGGGCGCCTGGGACAATGCCAAGAAATTCATCGAGGACGGCCACTTCGGCGGCAAGGGCTCCGACGCGCACAAGGCCGCCGTCACCGGCGACACGGTGGGCGATCCCTACAAGGACACCGCCGGCCCGGCGGTCAACCCGATGATCAAGATCACCAATATCGTCGCCCTGCTGCTGCTGGCCGCCCTCGCGGGGGCATAGCTTGGGTTTGGGGCGGGGTCTGGCAGGCATCCCGTCCCCCTTTTTGAGGTTTCATCTTTATGACAGCGCCTCCCACCCGATTGACGCTCGCCATCGCCCTCGCCTAGGCGCGCGGCCATGCTCAATCCGCTTTCCACCACCCTGCTCTCTTCCTCGACCGAACCGGACGCGATCGTGGCCGGGCTGGTATCCCTGCTCACCGTCTCGCCCGAAGGCGGACCCGAGGGGAAGGACCGCTTCACCGGCGCGCGCAAACCGGGCGGCGAAGGCCGGGTCTTTGGCGGGCAGGTCATCGCCCAGGCGCTGGCCGCCGCGCAGGCCAGCGTCGATGCCGACCGCCCGGTCCATTCGCTCCATGGCTATTTCCTGCGCCCCGGCAGCGAGGAAACCGCGATCACGTATGCCGTCTCGCGCGAGATGGACGGGCGCAGCTTCGCCAACCGCCGCGTGGTGGGCGAACAGAACGGCAAGGCCATCTTCAGCATGACCGCCTCGTTCCAGCGGCGTGAACCTGGCGTCCACCATGCCGTGCCAATGCCCGCCGTGCCCCTGCCCGAGGCCCTGCCCAGCGAGGCCGACCTGCTGGCCATCTATGCCGAACGCCTGCCCGAACAGCGCCGCGAGGCCCTCGCCCGCCCGCGCCCGATCGAGATGCGCCCGGTCGAGCCGATCAACTGGCTGCGCCAATCGCCGCCCGCCTCGGGCAGCAGCGATACGCGGATCGAGCCCGTCTCGCACACCTGGCTGCGCTGCGTCGCCCCGCTGCCCGACGATCCGGCCATCCACCGCACGCTGCTCGCCTATGCCAGCGACATGACCCTGCTGGGCACCAGCCTGCTCCCCCACGGCCTGAGCTGGGCCGCAGGCACGGCCAAAGGTGCCAGCCTCGACCACGCGATCTGGTTCCACGACGATTTCCGCGCTGACGACTGGCTGCTCTATGCCTGCGACAGCCCCTGGGCCGGACAGGCCCGCGGCTTTTCCCGAGGCCGCATCTTCACCCACGACGGGCGGCTCGTCGCCGAAACCGCGCAGGAAGGCCTCGTCCGCAAGGTCGGATAGGCAAAACAGAAAAGATAACGGGGTCGAAGGGGCCGATGGCCCCTTCCTTTCCCCTTTTCTTGAAAACCGCGCTCAGAGCTTGCCGAACTTGTCCTCATAGGCGCCGGTATCGCCGCTCGACAGCAGGCGGGCCTGTTCGATCCAGTTGTCGCGCGCGGGGCGACCGGCAAAGGCGCCGAGCTTGGGGTCGATGGCGGCAAGGTCGGCTTCCGTCCACGCGGCGATCTGGGCAAAGCGGGTGATGCCAAGGCCTGCCAGCAGGGTTTTCAGCTTGGGGCCCAGCCCCTTGATCCGGGTAAGGTCATCGGCCTCTTCAGGGGCAACCGGTGCCGGAGCGGGCTCTGCGGCGGCGGCAACGGGGGCCGCAGGCGCGGGGGCCGGCTCCACCGGCGCCGGGGCGACCGGGATCGGCTCGGCCACGGGCACTTCGGGGGCAAGCGAGGGCGGCGGCATCGTGGCCACGGTGGCGGCGGAAGGGGCCGCGATCAGCGCGTTGTTGCGCTGGGCGGGGGCGGCGCCTTCGGAGAGGACGTCCCTGATTTCGCGCTGCGGGGGCTTCTTGCCACCCGAACGCAGCAGGAAGAAGGCCAGCACCACGGCCAGCGCCAGCACACCGGCCAGCAGCGGCCAGTTGGCCTCGATCATTTGCATCATGGTTTCGCTTCCATTCGACAGACTCGACAGGCCCCAGCCCATGGCGCGTGCATGGCCCGCACGCAAGCGGGGCGGCGCCTTTGCAAGCGCCGCCCCGCCCGGATTGCCTCGGAAGCGGACCCGTCAGGCCGGTTCAGCAACCGATTGCAGCGAAGCCTTCTTGCGGCGACGCCAGGCGTGGAGCAGCGGTTCGGTATAGCCGCTGGGCTGGGTCGTGCCCTCGAACACGAGGTCGCAGGCCGCGCGGAAGGCAAAGCTGGTGTCCCAGTTGCCCGCCATCGGTTCGTAGAGCGGATCGTCGGCGTTCTGCCCGTCAACCTTGGCCGCCATGCGCTGGAGCGCGTCCATCACCTGCTCGCGCGTGCAGACGCCGTGGAGCAGCCAGTTGGCCAGATGCTGGCTGGAAATGCGCAGCGTCGCGCGGTCTTCCATCAGGCCCACGTCGTCGAGATCGGGAACCTTGGAGCAGCCGACGCCCTGGTCGATCCAGCGCACGACATAGCCCAGGAGCCCCTGCGCGTTGTTGTCCAGCTCGGCGCGGATTTCCTCGTCCGACCAGTTGGTCCCCTCGGCCAGCGGGATCGCCAGCAGCGCGTCGAGGCCGGGCACCGGGCGCTCGGTGATCTCGTTGCGCAGGCGGAACACGTCGACCTGATGGTAGTGCATGGCGTGGAGCGTGGCGGCGGTGGGCGAAGGCACCCAGGCGGTGTTGGCGCCGGTGCGCGGGTGGCCGATCTTTTCGGCAACCATCGCCTTCATCCGGTCGGGCGCGGCCCACATGCCCTTGCCGATCTGCGCCTTGCCCGAGAGGCCACAGGCAAGGCCGATGCCGACATTGCGCGCTTCGTAGGCGGCGATCCAGCCCGACTGCTTCATCGCGCCCTTGCGGATCATCGGCCCGGCCTGCATCGAGGTGTGGATCTCGTCGCCGGTGCGGTCGAGGAAGCCGGTGTTGATGAAGACGACACGGTCCTTCACCGCCGCGATGCAGGCGGCAAGGTTGGCGCTGGTACGGCGTTCCTCGTCCATCACGCCGACCTTGACGGTGTGGCGCGGCAGGCACAGCAGGTCTTCGACCGCATCGAACAGATCGTTGGTGAAAGCCGCTTCCTCGGGCCCGTGCATCTTGGGCTTGACGATGTAGATCGAGCCCTGACGGCTGTTGCGATAGAGGCCCAGCCCCATCAGGTCGTGCGCGCCGATGGCCGAGGTGATCACCGCGTCCATGATGCCTTCGGGAATCTCGCTGCCATCGGGCAGGAGGATCGCCGGATTGGTCATCAGGTGGCCGACATTGCGGACGAACAGCAGGCTGCGGCCCGGCAGGACCAGTTCGCTGCCATCGAGGGCCGACCACACGCGGTCGGCTTCGAGGGTGCGGCTCAGGGTCTTGCCGCCCTTGGTGAAGTGGGCGGTCAGGTCGCCGCGCATCAGGCCCAGCCAGTGGCGATAGGCGATCAGCTTGTCTTCGGCATCGACCGCCGCGACCGAATCCTCAAGGTCGACGATGGTGGTCAGCGCCGCTTCCATCACGATGTCGGCGAGCCCCGCCTTGTCGGTCTGGCCGACAGGGTGGGCCGGGTCGATCACCAGTTCGATATGCAGGCCATTGTGGCGGAACAGCAGGCCGCCATCCTTCTGGCCGACCCACTGCGCCGGATTGGCCAGCGCGGGGACACCCCCGCCTTCACCCAGGCCGTCCCAATCCGCCCAGCTCCCTTGCGCCAGCGGCAGCGTGGCGTCGAGAAACGCACGGCCCGCCGCGATCACCGCCGCGCCGCGCGCCGGGTCATAGCCGCCGGGACGGGCCGGCGCCGCGTCGAGCGCGTCGGTGCCATACCAGGCGTCGTAGAGGCTGCCCCAGCGGGCATTGGCGGCGTTGAGCAGGAAGCGGTCGTTGAGGACCGGAACGACCAGCTGCGGCCCGGCCATCGTGGCGATCTCGGGATCGACATCGGTGGTGGCAACGGCAAAGGGCGCCGGTTCGGGAACCAGATAGCCGATCTCTTCGAGGAACGCGCGATAGGCGAGCGGGTCGTGCGGCTGGCCCGCACGCTCGCGGTGCCAGCTGTCGATTGCGGTCTGGAGATCGTCACGCTTGGCCAGAAGCGCGCGGTTGACGGGCGCATGGTGCGCCACCAGCGCGGCAAAGCCTTCCCAGAACGCAGCCGTGTCGTGGCCGAGCGGCGCAAGAACGGCGGTTTCGATGAAGTCTGCCAGTGCGGCATCCACCTGCAATCCGGCCCGGTCGGTGCGGGGGCTCAGATCAGCGAATTCAGTCAACTCACCCATGGTCATCTGCCTTTGTCAGTCGATCGGCCTTATGCGATCGGGCATACAGGAAAAACAACGTGCTGGCACGCACAAGTGCCTGAAACGTGATGCCTGTCGATGGAACCTGGGGAGGAACGGATCGGCTTTTGCCTGATTCGGGCGTGTTTTGCAACCTTTTGAGGGGACTGGCCGGGCATTCCCCTCCACCACCCGCTGCGCGGGCGGTCCCCCTCCCCATGGCATGGGGAGGATCAGATCCTCCCCGCTGGCGGGGAGGTGTCAGGCCGCAGGCCTGACGGAGGGGCCTTCACCCCGGCGGCGGGAACGGCTAGGCCGGTTGCCGATGCAACAGCTTTCCCGGACCCAGCAAGCCCTTCTCGCCCCCTTTGCCCTGCCCGAAACGCAGGCCGCCATGCTCGCGCATGTGCAGGCATGGAGCGCGGTCAACAGCGGCACGCGCAATCTGGGCGGTCTGGCCGCGCAGGCCGCCCTGCTGGCACAGGCCTTTGCCGTGCTGCCCGGCACCATCCGGCTCGAAGCGCCCGCCCCGGTCGAGACGATCACCGCCGATGGCCGGGTCCAGCCCCTCGCCCACGGGCACCATCTGGTCGTCTCCGTCCGCCCGGAAGCCGCGCGCCGCTATCTGCTGACCGGGCACATGGACACCGTGTTCCCCGCCGACCATCCGTTCCAGCATCAGGTCTGGGCCGACGAACAAACGCTGGTCGGGCCGGGCGTGGCCGACATGAAGGGGGGCATCGCGGTCATGCTCGCCGCGCTCACCGCCTTCGAGGCGAGCCCGGTGGCCGCCAGCGTGGGCTATGACGTGCTGATCAATGCCGACGAGGAAACCGGCAGCCTGTCGTCCGCTCCGCTGATCGCGCGGCTGGCGGCGGGCAAGGCTGCCGCGCTGACCTACGAACCCTCGGCCCTGCCCGATGGCACGCTGGCGGGCGCGCGGGCGGGCAGCGGCAACTATTCGGCCATTGTCACCGGGCGCTCGGCCCATGCCGGGCGCAACCCCGACGAGGGGCGCAACGCGCTGGTCGCCACCGCCGACCTCGCCTTGCGGCTCAAGGCGCTCCACCGCGCCGGGCTGTCGGTCAACCCGGCACGGATCGACGGGGGCAGCGCCAACAATGTCGTGCCCGACAAGGCCGTGCTGCGCTGGAACATCCGCCCGGCCACGCAAGGCGATGCCCAAGGCTTTGCCGCCGCGCTGGGCGAGGCGGTCGAGGCGGTCGAACGCGCGCACGAGGTGGCCATCCATGTCCACGGCGGGATCAGCCGCCCGCCCAAGCCACTCGATCCCCCAGCGCAGGCGCTGTTCGCGCTCGTGCGCGAATGCGGCGCGGCGCTGGGCCAGACCATCGGCTGGAAGGACACGGGCGGCGTGTGCGACGGCAACAACATCGCCGCGCTCGGCGTGCCGGTGGTCGATACGATGGGCGTGCGCGGCGGGGCGATCCATTCGGATCAGGAATTCCTGATCGTGCCCTCGCTGGCCGAGCGCGCGGCGCTTTCGGCGCTGGTGCTGCACCGTCTTTCGGGAGGAGAATAATCCCCATGACCTTTCGCATCCGCGCAGCGCGGGTCGACGACCTCGAATCGCTCTATGAACTGGCCAAGCTGGGCGGCAGCGGCTTTACCAACCTGCCCGCCGACCGCGCCTCGCTGCGCGCCAAGCTCGAACGCGCCGCCGCCGCCTATGCCGACGGGCGCGAGAGCCTGCCCGACGGGCCGGGCGACGAATTGTTCGTGACCATCCTCGAAAACACGATGACCGGCGAAGCGCGCGGCACGGCGCAGATCTTTGCCTGCGTGGGCCGCACCGGGCCGTTCTATTCCTATCGGCTGACCACGCTGACCCAGCATTCCAAGGAACTGGCCCGCACGTTCCGCGCCGAGATGCTCAACCTCGTCACCGACCTCGAAGGATCGAGCGAGGTGGGCGGGCTGTTCCTCCACCCCGGCGAGCGGGCGGGCGGGCTGGGCCTGCTGCTGGCGCGCAGCCGCTATCTGTTCATCGCCATGCACCGGGGCCGGTTTGCCCCGCGCATCCTGGCCGAACTGCGCGGGGTGATCGACGAGCGCGGCGGCTCGGCCTTCTGGGACGGGGTGGCCGGGCGCTTCTTCGGCATGGATTTCCACGAGGCCGACACTTTCAACGCCCTCCACGGCAACCAGTTCATCGCCGACCTGATGCCCAAGCATCCGGTCTATGTCGCCATGCTGCCCGAAAGCGCGCGCACGGCCATCGGCATGCCCCATCCCAATGGCCGCCCGGCCATGCGGATGCTGGAGAACGAGGGCTTTGCCTATGAAGGCTATGTCGACATCTTCGACGGCGGCCCGACGATGACCGCGCGGACCGATCAGGTACGCTCGATCGCGCAGGCCCGCGCCGAGCCGGTGGCGCAGATCGCCCCGCCCGAAGGCATCGCCGCCGAAAGCCGGAGCCCGATCCGTCAGGCGCTGGTCGCCACCGGGCGCCTCGCCAGCTTCCGCTGCACACTGGCCGACGTGGCAGACGGACAGGATGGCCTGATCCTTTCCCCCGGCGCCGCCACGGCCCTCGCCGTGCGCGAGGGCGACACCGTCTGGCATGTTGCCCGCTAAACAGGACGAAACCCTTCATGGCACGCGTTGAGATCAACTTCGACGGCCTCATCGGCCCCAGCCACAACTATGCCGGGCTGAGCCTGGGCAATCTCGCCTCGGCGGCCCATGCCGGCGCCGTCTCGGCCCCGTGCGCCGCCGCGCTGCAAGGGCTGGCCAAGATGCGCCACAACCTCGGCCTCGGGCTGGTACAGGGCCTGTTCGTGCCGCTGCCCCGGCCCAACGGCGCCTTCCTCGATGCGCTCGGCCTTGCCGCCTGCGAACCGACTGATGAAGCCGAGCGCCGCTTGCGCGCGGCAGCCTGGTCGGCCAGTTCGATGTGGACGGCCAATGCCGCCACCGTCAGCCCCGCGCCCGACACCGCCGATGGCCGCTGCCACCTGACCGCCGCCAACCTCGTCACGATGCCCCACCGCGCGCAGGAATGGCCCGATACCGTGCGCCAGTTGCGCCTCGCCTTTGCCGACAGCGCCCATTTCGTGGTCCACGACGCCGTGCCCGCCTGCTTTGGCGACGAAGGCGCGGCCAACCACATGCGCATGGCGCCCGGCCACGATGCACCGGGCCTCGAAATCTTCGTCTATGGCCGCACGGGCGGCGCGTTCCCCGCGCGCCAGCACGAGCAGGCCAGCCGCGCGGTCGCCCGCCTTCACGGCCTCGATCCGGCACGCTGCCTGTTTGTCGAGCAGGCGCCAGAGGCGATTGCCGCCGGGGCCTTTCACAACGATGTCGTGGCCGTCGCCAATGGCCGCGTGCTGTTCACCCACGAACAGGCGTTTGCCGACCCGGAAGGCACGTATGGAGCCATCCGCGCCGCCCTGCCCGAGGCCGAGATCATCGTCGTCCCCGCCAGCGCGGTCAGCCTTGCCGATGCGATCAAATCCTACCTGTTCAACGCCCAGCTTCTTACCCTGCCCGATGGCGCGATGGCGCTGGTGATCCCGCTCGAAGCCTGGGAAAACGGGCCCGTGCGCGGCTGGCTCGAAACGATGCTGGCGGGCAACGGGCCGATCCGCCACGTCCTGCCGGTCGATGTGCGCCAGTCGATGGCCAATGGCGGGGGACCGGCCTGCCTGCGCCTGCGGGTTGTCGCCGATCCGGCCACGGTCGATCCGCGCTTCCTGCTCGATGCCGACAAGATCGGCCGGATCGAGGAAGTCGTCGCCACGCACTGGCCCGAACGGATCGCCCCCACTGATCTGGGCACCCCGGCGCTGGCCGCGCAGGTAATCGCCGCGCGGGAGGCACTTCTCGCCGTTCTGGATCTGAAAGAGCTGGCCTGATGGCTTGAAACCGGGCCCCGGTGTCGCCAGATTTTACACTGGCGAGACCGACAGGCCCGGGCAGCTCCTGTTTACGGCCCTAGTTTGCTGCCTTGGCACGGTTTTTGCGTAACAGTTACCGAACTGTTAATTTCGCTTTTGCAGTCGTGACATCAGGGACAGCACCATGCTGGGCAAGATAGCTCGCCTTTTCATGATCAAGAACCGGTTCGAGGCCTTCGCGGTGATCTACGCGCTGGCGCTCGGCGCGGTCGAGCGCGGGCAGGCCTATCTGGCGCGGTTCCCCGGTTTTGGCGGCAAGCTGCTGTTTCTGGCGGCAACGGGCGCGGTGTTCATGGCCGGGGCCAAGATCCTCGATTGCCTCAAGCTCGAAAAGGCGAACGGGCCTGCCGGACAATCCCCGGCAAGCCCGCCCGACAAACCCTGAAAAACCCTTTTCCGGTTTCAGTTCACCGCCGACAGCTTGCCACCGCCACGCGGTTTTCCCTGCCCTGAACTGCCGCTGCCCTGAGCCGCATCATCGCGCGTGTTGAAGCGCGCCATCCAGGCCTCGACCACCGGGGCGATCCGGCCCCGCCAGCGCGAACCGTTGAAGATGCCATAGTGGCCCACCTCGGCGGCGAGGTAGTATTGCTTCATTTCGTCGGGCACGCCGGGCGTCACCTTGAGCGCGGCGCGGGTCTGGCCGATGCCCGAGATGTCGTCCTTCTCGCCCTCGATGCACAGGATCGCCGTGTCGGTGATCTCGCCCAGGTCGACCGCCTGCCCGCGATGGACGAATTCGCCCTGCGGCAGGGCGTGCTGCTGGAACACCACGTCGACCGTCTGGAGATAGAATTCGGCCGGAAGGTCGCAGACCGAGCGATATTCGTCGTAGAACTTCTTGGTCGAATCCGCGTTTTCGCCGTCGCCCTGCACCATGTGCTGGAAGAGCTTGTAATGGCTCATCATGTGGCTGCCCAGGTTCATCGACATGAAGCTGGTGAGCTGGACGAAGCCGGGATAGACCTGCCGCCCCGCGCCCGGATAGTTTTCGGGCACGGTGGTGATCATGTTGTGCTTGAACCAGACGAAGGGCTTGGCGATCGCGTGGTCGTTGACCTCGGTCGGGCTCTCGCGGGTGTCGATCGGGCCGCCCATCATCGTCAGGGTGAGCGGACGGCACGGATGCTTCTTCGCGCCCATCACTGCCGTCGCCGCAAAGGCGGGCACCGAAGGCTGGCAGACCGCCATGACATGGGCTCCGGGGCCGATGTGTTCGAGGAAGCCGATCAGATAGTCGATATAGTCGTCGAGGTCGAAGTGCCCTTCGGCCAGCGGCACGTATTTCGCGTCGGCCCAGTCGGTGATGTAGACATGGGCGCGTTCGAGCATGCGCTCGACCGTGCCGCGCAGAAGCGTGGCGAAATGGCCGCTCATCGGCGCCACGATCATCAGCCTGGGCGCATCGGCAGGCAGGCCATCGTGGGTGAAGAGCTTGAGATCGCCGAACGGGCGATGGACCACGGTCGTCTCGTGGACGGCATGGGTATGCCCGTCGACATGGACCGTGCGGATCGCGAAGGCGGGCTTGCCGCGCGGCGCGGTGGCATGGGCAAAGACATTGAGCGCCGAGGCCATCGTCTGCATCGGCCCGAAAGCGGCAAACGGCATCTGCGGGTCGTTGAGGATGTCGACCATCATCGAGGCCCAGGCGCTGCTCGCATTCATCAGCGAGCGCTGGATTTCATAAGCCTTGTAGAGCACGGGAGACAGCCTTTCTCTGGCGTCGGCGACCAGCCATCCGCTCAGGATGACATGGCCTGCGACAGGTTACCGTGAACACCCGGTGCCCATCGCATAGACCCACTATGCGCCAGACCGATGACCGCCAGCGTATACATCATAAACGTATACAACCTGTACGGCGCCACCATGCCCGGCCATTGTGCGCTGCGGGCACCCGGCCTTCCATAACGTGCGTTCACCATGATTGTGCCCGTTAATTGCTCCGGCTGCAATGCAACAAGATCGACATGCCCCCCGGCGCAGGACAAAGCGGCCCGAAACGCCCCGTGATGGCCCCGGCGGACGCCCGGTTGACTCCCGCCTGACTCCCGGCTGACTGGGCACAAGTCCCCCTTCCAGTGGCGCCCGCCATGGGCTAGGCGGTTGAGCCATGGCAGAGCCCCTCCAGGAACCGTCCCGACCCGCCCCCTCCCAGTCTGCCCCCTCCCCGACGGAGCAGGCCCCACCCCCGCCGGGCCGCAAGCTGGGGCCCCTGCGGATGATCTGGCGCGAGGGCGCCAAGTATCCGGGGCAGGTCGCCGCCGCGCTGCTCGCGCTGCTGACCACGTCCACGGCCACCATCGCCATTCCTGCCCGCTTCAAGTCCATCGTCGACGAGGCTTTCGGCCCCCATGCCCAGACCGGCACGATCGACAGCGCGTTCCATGTCCTGCTGGCGATCTCCATCGTGCTGGGCTTTGCCACGGCGATCCGGTTCTATTTCGTCTCGTGGCTGGGCGAGCGCGTGGTCGCCGACATCCGCCGCCGCGTGCAGGCCAACCTGCTGCGCCTGCCGCCCGCCTTCTTCGAGGTAAACAGCCCCAAGGAAATCGCCTCGCGGATGACCGCCGACACCGCGATCATCGAGCAGGTCGTGGGCACGACCCTGTCGATTGCCCTGCGCAACACCATCACCGCGCTGGGGGGCCTGCTCTACCTGTTCTTCCTCGCCCCCTGGCTCACCGCCGAGATCGCCATCGGCATTCCCGCGATCATCGCCCCGGTCGCCTTCTTCGGCAGCCGGTTGCGCAAGGTCTCGCGATCGAGCCAGGACCGCGTGGCCGACATCGGCGCGATCACCGCCGAGGCGCTGGGCGCCATCCGCATCGTCCAGGCCTTCGGACAGGAAAACCGCGAGCGCCAGCGCTTTGCCGATGCGGTCGAGCGCACGTTCGACACCGCGCGCCGCCGCATCACGATCCGCGCGGTGATGACTGCCATCGTCATCTTCCTGGTCATGGGCGGGATCACCGGCCTGATGTGGCAGGGCGCCATCGGCGTTGCCAATGGCACGCTGACCGGGGGCACCATCGCCGCCTTCGTGCTGACGGGGGGCATCGTCGCGGGGTCGTGCGGGGCGCTGACCGAAGTCTATGGCGATCTTTTGCGCGGGGCGGGCGCGGCCGGGCGCCTGAACGAACTCATGCTCGAACAGCCCGACATCGCGCGCCCGGCGCGGCCCATCGCGCTGCCCAGCCCGCCGCGCGGGGCGCTTGCGTTCCAGCAGGTCTCGTTCCGCTATCCCAGCCGCCCGGACAGCCCGGCGCTGGTCGATTTCTCGCTGACCATCGAGCCGGGCGAAACGGTCGCCATCGTCGGCCCCTCGGGCGCGGGCAAGTCCACGCTGTTCCTGCTCGCCCAGCGGTTCTACGATCCGCAAGCGGGCATGGTGCGGATCGACGGCGTGCCCCTGCCCCAGGCCGACCCGGCCGAGATCCGTGCGCGCATGGCGCTCGTGCCGCAGGAAGCCGTGCTCTTTGCCGCCAGCGCGCGCGACAACTTGCGCTATGGCGCATGGGAGGCCAGCGACGAGGCGATCTGGGCCGCCGCCCGCGCGGCCAATGCCGAGGACTTCCTGCGCGCCCTGCCCGAGGGGCTCGACACGTTCCTGGGCGAAGGCGGCGCGCGCCTGTCGGGCGGGCAACGCCAGCGCATGGCGATCGCGCGCGCCCTGCTGCGCAATGCGCCGATCCTCCTCCTCGACGAGGCCACCAGCGCACTCGACGCGGAAAGCGAGCGGCTGGTGCAGGATGCGCTCGACCGCCTGATGGAAGGGCGCACCACGCTGGTCATCGCCCACCGCCTCGCCACCGTGCGCAAGGCCGACCGCATCGTGGTGATGGATGGCGGGCGCATCGTCGAACAGGGCACCCACGCCAGCCTGATCGCCGCCGACGGGCTCTATGCCCGCCTCGCCCGGATGCAGTTCGAGGGGGCCTGAGCACAGGCTCCCCGGCATCTGTTCGGGGCCCATTTCTCAATTCGCGGCAACAAGACCATCGCGCGCTTGAAACGCGTGCTGCGCTGCGGCAAATCGGATCTCCATGGACAGCCACACCATCACCGCCGTACTTCTCGGCATCGTCGAGGGACTGACCGAGTTCCTCCCCGTTTCCTCTACCGGACACCTGATTCTGGCCACTGAACTTCTCGGCTTCAATGCTGCGGAGTGGGACGTGTTCAACGTGGTTATCCAGCTTCCCGCGATCCTGGCGGTCGTGGTGCTCTACTGGCGCACATTCGTCGAGGTGGGGGCAGGTGCCCTGCGCCGGGAGCCCGATTCGCTCCACTTCGTGCGCAACGTGCTGGTGGCGTTCATTCCTTCGGCCATTCTGGGGGTCCTGCTCAAGAAGAAGATCGACACCCTGATGGAAACCCCTTCGGTGGTGGCCGCCGCCCTTGTCGTGGGCGGCGTGCTGATTCTGGTGATCGAACGTCTGGCCCGGCAGGGCGAATACCAGCCGGTCAGCAAGCTGCCCCTGCACAAGGCGCTGGCGGTGGGCGTGATGCAGTGTCTGGCGATGGTGCCGGGCATGTCGCGTTCGGCCTCCACGATCATGGGCGCCCTCTCGATGGGCATCAACCGCAAGACGGCGGCCGAATTCAGCTTCTTTCTGGCCGTCCCCACGATGTTCGGCGCCACCGCCAAGCAGTTGTGGGACCACCGCAGCGAACTGGCCGCCGGCACGAGCACCGTGGGCTGGAGCGACATCGCGGTGGGCGGGGTCACCTCGTTCATCGTCTCGCTGGTGGTGATCAAGCTGTTCGTCACCTACATCGGGCGCCACGGCTTCGCGCCGTTCGCGTGGTATCGCATCGTGGTGGGCGCGGCCGCGCTGGTCTGGCTGCTGGGCGTCTGATCCGAAAAATTCGGGAAAAGGCCCGCATCGGCTCGTCCGATGGCGCGGCCTGCTCCCGGAACCAAACCCCTTGGCTGCGTATTGATGCAGCAGAACGCCACGGGATGTGGCATCATTCAAGGGGTATACCTCATGGGCCTTATCGTTCTTCTCGTCGTCGGCGGCGTCCTTGGCTGGCTGGCCAGCATCGTGATGCGCACCGATGCCCAGCAGGGCATCTTCCTCAACGTGGTTGTCGGCATCGTGGGTGCGATGCTGGGCGGCCTGCTGCTCGGCGGAGGCAGCATCACCAACGGGATTTCGGGCGCCAGCCTGATCGTCTCGTTCGTGGGCGCGCTGATCCTGCTGGCGATCGTCAACCTCGTGCGTCGCGGTTCGGTGCGCTAAATCTGCAACCATCGGGCATCCGATCATGAAAATCGGGGCGCGGGGCACCAGCTCTGCGCCCCAATTCATGCAGTCCCGCTTGACTTTGAGTCGAGTCTCCCTCATGGGCGACCACCTGTCAGGGCGGCGCGCGCCGCCCGTTTTGTTTGAGCAGCGGCGCGCCGACGCCTAGAAGGAATTCAGGACCAAGCCCATGGCAAAGCCCACTACCGTCAAGATCCGCCTGGTTTCGACCGCCGACACCGGCTTCTTCTATGTCACCAAGAAGAACCCGCGCAACACGACCGAAAAGATGTCGTTCCGCAAGTACGACCCGGTCGTGCGCAAGCACGTCGAATTCAAGGAAGCCAAGATCAAGTAATCTTGCCGCTTTCGCAGAACGCATCGGGCCGGGGTCTTCCCCGGCCTTTTGTGTTTCTGGCCCCCGGAACCGGAAGGTTCACAGCCAGTTCAATGCCCACACGACAAGGATTGGCAATGAACACGTTGATCAGGAAAATCCGCCTTCCGGCTATCGCACTGGCCCTCGCCACGTCGGTCACCACGTCGGTCACCCCTGCACTGGCCAAGCCCGCCCCGGCCCCGGCCCCCGCAGCCCCTTCGACCGAAGCAGACCGGGCCATCGCCGCCCTGCGCGCGATCACCACCATGCGTGCCGATTTCGTGCAGACCGACCGCAACGGCCAGCGCCTGACCGGCACGATCACCCTGCAACGCCCCGGCAAGATCCGCTTCCAGTACCAGCCGGGCGTGCCGCTGCTGATCGTTTCGGACGGCTCGGCGCTCACGATGATCGACTACGAGGTGCGCCAGGTCTCGCGCTGGCCGATTCGCAACAGCCCGCTGGGCGCCCTGCTCGATCCGAACAAGGACGTCGCCCGCTATGCGCGGCTGGTCCCGACGGCCAATCCCAACGTGACCAGCCTCGACATCAAGGACCCGCGCCATCCCGAATATGGCACGCTCACGCTGATCATGGTGCGCAATCCGGCAGCGCCGGGCGGCTACCAGCTCGACAGCTGGGTCACGCTCGATTCGCAGAACCAGCGCACCGCGATTCGCCTCTCGAACCAGCGCTATGGCGTGCCGATTCCGGCCAACAGCTTCCGCTTCAACGATCCGCGGCCTCAGATCCGCCATTGAGAACCCGCCCCTTGCGCACGGCCCCTTTCCACAGGTCGTGCGCAGGCGGCGGTTCATCTTCGTTTCCCCCTCCCCTTGCGACAATTTGCGAAAATCCGGGGGCAACCGTTCATCGTCCAGCAAGCGGCCCTGCCCTAGACAGGGTTTCAGACGAGACGGACGGTTCTTTGCAGAAAAGAACGGACTGGCGGGTTTCCCCCCTGTTGCCCGGCCACTCCGGTTCCACCTCGTCGATCGCGTGACGAACGCCGATGAAGCCCTCGGACCACTGCCCCCGGTCCGAGGGCTTTTTTCTGTTCTGCCGCCCCGTCCCGCCGCTCCCTTTGCTGCGCGCGCCCCTTGCCGCCCCCTGCCCCCGTGCCTAAAGCACGCCCCATGGTTTCGATCGCCACCTGGAACATCAATTCCGTCCGCCTGCGCGCCGATCAGGTCGTGCGTTTCCTTCAGCAGGAACAGCCCGACGTGCTGTGCCTTCAGGAGATCAAGGTGGCCGAGCACCTGTTCCCCCACGAGGTGTTCGAGGCGCTCGGCTATACCCACCGCGCGATCCATGGCCAGAAAGGCTATCACGGCGTCGCCACGGTCAGCCGCCTGCCCCTGCGCGAGGTCAGCCGCCACGACTGGCAGGACAATGGCGAGGCGCGCCATGTCGGCGTCGAGCTGCTGGGCGCGGGGCAAGGCCTGATCCTCGAAAACGTCTACATCCCCGCCGGGGGCGATGTCGCCGACCGCGAGGTGAACCCCAAGTTCGGCCAGAAGCTCGACTTCCTCGACCGCATGACCCGCTGGGCCGATGCGCTCGACCGCCCGACCCTGATCGTGGGCGATTTCAACATCGCCCCGCTGCCCACCGACGTCTACGACCACAAGGCCCTGCTCAAGGTCGTCAGCCACACCCCGATCGAGGTGGAAGCCCTGCAACGCTTTGCCGACGCGCATGGCTGGGTCGATCTGGGGCGCAAGCACATCCCCGCGCCCGAGCGCAACTATTCGTGGTGGTCCTATCGCTCGTACTGGCGCCAGAAGGACCAGGGGCGCCGCCTCGACCACATGTGGGCCTCGCCCGACCTTGCCGCGCAATCGACCGCGCACCGCTTCGTCGAGGAAACCCGCCGCTGGGAGCAGCCTTCGGACCATATCCCTCTGATCACCGAGTTCGCGCTGTGACGCCCGAGGCCGCCACGCGCCGCGTCGCCCGTGCGCTCGACGCGCTGCGCCATGGCTGGGCCATCCGCGTCACCGACGAGAGCGATGGTGGAGAAGGCGGCTTCGACCTGCTTCCCGCCGAAACCGGCTTTGCCCAGCCGGGGCTCTATGCCGCGCAGATGCTGATCTCGGCGGCGCGCGCGGCCACGCTCAAGCTCGCCAACCAGCTCGACGCCGCCGTGCCCGAGCGCCCGGTGCTGCTCCACGGGGCCGAGCCGTTCACGCTGGCCCAGGCGCGCGATCTGGCCGATCCGGCCCGCGATCTCGACAGCCCCCTGCGCGGCCCGTTCCGCGCCAGCCCGATTGCCGCCCCCAAGGCCGCCCGCGCAGCCATGGAACTGGCGCGGCTGGCCGGAATCCTGCCCGCCTTTCTGGTCGCGAGCGGGGTGGACGTGGCCCAGACCGTCTCGGCCCGCGATCTTGAGCAGTTCAAGGACCCGCTCAACCTCACCATCCAGGCCCGCGCGCGCCTGCCGGTCGAGGCCTGTGAAAAGGCCGAGATCGTCGCCTTCCGTGCGCGCGACGACTTGCGCGAGCATGTCGCCCTGATCATCGGCGAACAGGACAATGCCCGCCCGCCCCTCGTGCGCCTGCACAGCGAATGCCTGACCGGCGACATTCTGGGCAGCCTCAAGTGCGATTGCGGGCCCCAGCTCAACGCCGCGCTCGCCCGCATGGCCGAGGAAACCGGCCATCATGGCTGGGGCGTGCTGCTCTACCTGCGACAGGAAGGGCGCGGCATCGGCCTCATCAACAAGCTGCGCGCCTATCAGCTTCAGGATCAGGGATTCGATACGGTCGACGCCAACGAACGGCTGGGCCTGCCCTCCGAAGCGCGCGATTTCCCCGTGGCCGCGCGGATGCTCGACCTGCTGGGCGCGCGCCGCATCCGCCTGATGACCAACAACCCGGCCAAAGTCGCCTCGCTGTCGGCGCTGGGCATCGAGGTGATCGAACGCGTCGCGCACCAGCTTCCCGCCAATCCGCACAACGCCCGCTACCTCGACACCAAGCGCGAGCGGACCGGGCACCTGCTCACACAGGAGCCCGACGTTTCATCCTGATTCGAAACGACAGTTTCGGATCAGAGTTTTACAGCGCGCGCAGCATCACCAGCCCGATGCACAGGACGACAATCGCCGTTCCGACGATTCCCTTGGCCAGATCGGCCCAGGTGAAGCGATCGAGATGGTCGTGCCGGAAGCGGGCATAGCCGCGCGCGATGCTCTCGTTGCTGGCGATCATCCCCACGTCGAGGGCATTGGCCTCGCGCTTGAAATAGCGCACGAGCATGCCGTGCTCCTCGGGGGTGACATCGGGATAGGCGACAAGCAGCGCCTCGACATGCGCGCGGCGGGCGAGCGCGGTCGCGCTCTGGGTCTGGATGGTCATACAAATTCGTCCTGACAAAAAAGAGAAAAGGGTCTTTTTCGTCAGGCGAACGGCGGCGCGCGCGGCGTTCCGGGAGAGAGCAGCGGCAGGACGGCCAGCGGCGGCCCGGTGGACGCAGGCCAGACACCGCGCGGCAGCGCGAGCCCGAGCGCAACGGGCACAGGAAGAACAACGAGCGGCACAAGCGGCAGGGGGAGCGGCGCGAGCGACCGCGCCACGGCCAGCGCCGTCCGCGCCGGAGCCACCGCCATTTCAACCGTATCGAGCGAAAAGGCCGAGCCATGGCGCAAGCCGGGCAAGCCGGTTCCCGGCGCCCCGCCCAGCCCCCCGCCCGCATCGCAGGCAAAGGCCGAAAGCGCGACGGTCAGCACCAGCAGGGCCGCCCACAAGCGACCGGCCAGACCGAAAGAAAACCGGCTCAACACATCCGCAGGAATAGCGCGCAAGTCAGCGGCGCGCAAACTGCGCGACACCCGGCCCCAGCGCATTGGGGCCCATCTGGATGCCATCGCCCGACCAGTCGGCCACGAATGTCGTCTGCCGCGCGAGGCCCGGCACCAGCCGCGCGGTGTTGTCGCGGATCACCAGCCCAGCCGCGCTGTGCTTGTGGCCTTCGGCGGCATTGGCGATGAACGTGCTGTAGTTTTCCTTGTCGGCCCCTTGCACGAACCAGTTGCGCGCAATCAGCCCGCTGGCGCCGATGGACAGGTCGATCATGTAGTTGGTGGTATGGCCCCGGCTGTCGTCGAAGCTGGAATCGGTCACCTCGATCTGCGCGGCATGGCTTTTGACATAGTGCCCGCCCATGCCCTGCTCGAACCGGCTGCGGCGCACGGCAAGGCTCGCCAGTTCGCCGAAATAGATCGAATGGGCGCACGAGAGCCCACGGTCGCAGCGCCCGAGGCGGGTGAACGTCGATTGCTCGATCACCGCATGACCCGAGAGATTGTTGGCCGAGAGGATGCCCTCGTCGCTGTCGCGGAACCAGTCCTCGCGCACGGTCAGGTCGCCCCCTTCGAGGCGGATGCCCGCGCCATTGCCGTCCCCGATCTTGAGATTCTGGAAGATCAGTCCCTCGACCCGCGACGAACGCCCGCGCAGCACGAGCGCGGCCTTGCCCTCGCACACGGTGCCATCGAAGATCGACTGCCCCGGCACTTGCGCGACAAAGGCAATGGAGCCGTGCGGCTGCACCCCGCAATCGTGCCACGTGCCCGGCGCGATGCGGATCGTGCCGGTGCCGGTGTCGATGGCGTTGATCGCGTCCTGAAGACGGTCATAGCCCTGCCCGGTCTCGACCACGGTATAGGGGGCCGCGGCCTGCGTTTGCGCAATCTGGGCCTGCGCCTTTTGGGCCAGCAGAGCGCCGGTGGGGATCGCCGCCAGCACGCCCAGCGCAAGAAGCATCAGGCGCTGGCGCGAGGCGCGATGCCGGTTCAGGCGCCGGTTCAGGCGGGTTTCCATATCCATCTGCATGATCACAACCGTTTCCCCGCCTTTGTGCGGAGCATTCTATCGCAGAATGGTTGACCGCCCGTTTAGGTTCCGAGCGCAGACCTATGCACGCAACGACAAAACGCGCCAGCCCCGAAAGAACGGCGCCAGTCCCTCAGAATCTGATTCGAAATTCGCCGAAGAGGCGAATTTCGGTTCGGCACCGGGCTGGTGCCGAACCATCCGAAACGACAGTTTCGGATCAGTCCCTCAATGACGCGCAATTTCTTCGAGAAAACGCTGGCCATAGGCATCGCGCTTGCGCGTGCCGACCCCGCCGATGGCCGCCAGATCGGCCAGCGTGCGCGGGCGGCTGGCCGCCATTTCGCGCAGGACCGCATCGTGGAACACCACATAGGGCGGCACATTGGCTTCGCTCGCGATGGCGCGGCGCAGCGCGCGCAGCGCCTCGAACAGCGGATCGCCCACGGGATTGAGCGCGGCGCCCGCCCCTGCCGTCTTGCCGCGCCGCTTGCTCCCGCCCCGCTCGCGCACCGGCGGCAAGGCCAGTTCGACGGTCTGCTCGCCCTTGAGAATCGCGCGTGCGTCTCCGGCCAGCGCCAGCCCGCCATGCTCGGTCGCGGTCAGGGTGCCGCGCGCCAGCAGCGCGCGCGACAGGGCCTTGAGCAGCGGAGCCTGATCGGGCCCGACGATGCCGAACACCGAAAGTTCGTCGTGTCCGCGCGCGCGCACCCGCTCGTCGGCTTGTCCGGTCAGCACTTTTTCGAGGTGGCCGAGGCCATAGCTCTGCCCGGTGCGATAGACCGCCGAGAGCAGCTTGCGCGCGAGTTCGGTCGCGTCGGTCAGGGCCGGCGGTTCGAGGCAGTTGTCGCAATTGCCACACGTCGCGGGCGGGTTTTCGCCGAAATGGCGCAGCAGGACCGCGCGGCGGCAGGCGGTCGTCTCGACCAGGCCCGCCAGCGCGTCGAGCCGGGTGCGTTCGCCCTGGCGGCGGGTCTCGTCCACTTCGGCCAGCCGCTGGCGGGCACGGGCGAAATCGTCCGCCCCCCACAGCATCAGCGCCACCGAAGGATCGCCGTCGCGCCCGGCGCGCCCGGTTTCCTGATAATAGCCCTCGATCGACTTGGGCAGCCCGGCATGGGCGACAAAGCGCACGTCGGGCTTGTCGATCCCCATGCCGAAGGCGACCGTGGCGACGATCACCATGTCCTCGCTCGACACGAAGGCTTCCTGATTGGCCGCGCGGACATGGGCGGGCAGCCCGGCGTGATAGGGCAGCACGCGGCGCCCCTCGGCACCAAGCTGCGCGCCGAGTTGCTCGGCCAGCTTCTCCACTTGCGCGCGGGTGGGCGCATAGACGACCCCCGGCCCCGGATTGTCGGCGATGAACCGCAGGATCTGGCGCTGCGGATTGTCGCGCGGGGCGATCCGGTACTGGATATTGGGCCGGTCAAACCCGGCGACGATCAGCCCGTCGGCCGGGATGCCGAGCTGTTCGAGGATGTCGGCGCGGGTGTGCCGGTCGGCCGTCGCCGTCAGCGCCAGACGCGGCACCTGCGGGAAGGCGTCCATCAGCGGGCGCATCAGGCGATAGTCGGGCCGGAAATCGTGGCCCCATTCCGAAACGCAGTGCGCCTCGTCGATGGCAAACAGGCTGAGCGGGGCCTTCGACAACAGCTCGCGGAAATGGGGCTGGCTGGCGCGCTCGGGCGCGACATAGAGCAAGTCCAGCTCGCCCGCGCGGAAGCGGTCGATGGTCACCTCGCGGTCGGTATCGACGCTGGTGAGCGCGGCAGCGCGGATGCCGTTGGCGGTCGCCGAGCGCAACTGGTCATGCATCAGCGCGATCAGCGGCGAGACGACCACGCACGTCCCTTCGAGCATGACCGCAGGCAACTGGTAGGTCAGCGACTTGCCCGCGCCCGTGGGCATCACCGCAAGGGTGGAGCGCCCCGCCAGCGCGCGCGCGACGACCTGATCCTGCACCCCGCGAAAACCGGGAAACCCGAAGACTTGCGCCAGACACTTGCGCGCCTCGTCAAGATCAGGGCCAAGGCCGGGGACAGGATCAAGCAAAACGGAGGTCATCCCCCGGCCTATGACAGATCGCCGCCGCGCTCGCCAGTGCCCGAAGCGGCACCCCTGCCGTATCGGTGGCTTCCCCCCCCCGCCTCCCTTGCCATGAGTCAAGGCCCGCCCCATTTCCCGTGGTAAGGTCGCGGAGCCCGTTTTTCGTGATCCAGCCAGAGGACCCCCGCCCCATGACCACCCGCATCGAAAGCGACAGCATCGGCACCATCGCCGTTCCCGCGCAGGCCTATTGGGGCGCACAGACCCAGCGTTCGCTCGAAAACTTCCCGTTCGGGCCCAATGAACGCATGCCCATCGGCATCATCCACGCCCTCGCGCTGATCAAGCAGGCCGCCGCCCGCGTCAACCGCACCCACGACCTGGCCCCCGGCGTGGCCGACGCCATCGAACACGCCGCCGCCGAAGTGGCCGCCGGGCACCACGACGACCAGTTCCCGCTGGTCATCTGGCAGACCGGCAGCGGCACGCAGACCAACATGAACGTCAACGAGGTGATCGCCGGACGCGCCAACGAATGCCTTTCGGGCACGCGCGGTGGCCGCAGCCCGGTCCACCCCAACGATGATGTCAACCGCAGCCAGTCCTCGAACGACAGCTTCCCCACCGCGCTCCATGTCGCCGCCGTCGTCGCGCTCAACCGCGACCTGCTCCCCGCGCTCGACCTGCTGACCAATGCGCTCGACACCGCCGCGCGCGAATGGGCCGGGATCGTCAAGATCGGGCGCACCCATTTGCAGGATGCCACCCCGCTCACGCTGGGGCAGGAATTTTCCGCCTACGTCCAGCAGTTGCGCGATGCCAAAGTGCGCCTGCGCCATGCCGAGGAGCATCTGCTGCGTCTGGCCCAGGGCGGAACGGCGGTCGGCACCGGGCTCAACACCCCGCCCAGCTTTGCCACGGAGATGGCCGCGCAACTGGCCGAACTGACCGGCCATGCCTTCGTGCCCGCCCCCAACCCGTTCGAGGCGCTGGCCAGCAACGACGCGCTGGTGCAGTTTTCGGCGACACTGGCCACGCTGGCGGTGGCCCTCACCAAGATCGCCAACGACATCCGCCTGCTCGGCTCTGGCCCGCGCTCGGGGCTGGGCGAGCTGGACCTGCCCGCCAACGAGCCGGGCAGCTCGATCATGCCGGGCAAGGTCAACCCGACCCAGTGCGAGATGCTCACGATGGTCGCCGCGCAAGTGATCGGCAACCATCAGGCGGTGACGCTGGGCGGCCTTCAGGGGCACCTCGAACTCAATGTGTTCAAGCCGATGATCGGAGCCGCCGTGCTGCGTTCGGTTCACCTGCTGAGCGTGGGCATGGAAAGCTTTGCCGAACGCTGTGTCGAGGGGATCGAGCCCAACACCCGCCGCATTGCCGAACTGGTCGACCGCTCGCTGATGCTGGTGACCGCGCTCGCCCCGGCGATCGGCTATGATGCGGCCGCGCGCATCGCCAAGCATGCCCATGCCTCGGGCACGACCCTGCGCGAGGCGGGGCTGGCGCTCGGCCTTGTCGACGAGGCGACCTTCGACCGCCTTGTGCGCCCGCAGGACATGGTCTGAGCAGACGAATGACAGGAAAAAAGCCGCCGCTTCGGGGCGAAGCGGCGGCTTTTTTCAGCAATCAGCGCGGGTGATCAGCGGCAGATGCGCACGCGGTGATGATGGCGCCATTCCCAGCGGCACACCGGGCGATAATGACGGCGATCCCAGCGGTCGCGGTGGCCCCAACGCCCCTCGCGATACCAGCGCCCCTCGCGATAATGGCCGCCCCGATAATGATCATCATGCCAACCCCGATCATGGCCACGATCATGGGCCTGCGCCTCGACCGAGGCGACGGGCACCAGCAAGGCCGCGGCCAGCGCCGCGCCGATCAGCTTTGCAGACTTGGTAAACATCGTATCTTTCCCTGATAACGCGATCAGCAAGATCGCGGACGGTCAGGGAAAAAACGTGTTCAGCCCTGCCCGGTTCCGCGTCCCGCGCCGCATTGGCCGCGCTGGAGCAACTTCTGGTCGGCCAGAACCAGCGCCATCATCGCCTCGACGACGGGCACCCCGCGAATGCCCACGCAAGGATCGTGGCGGCCCTTGGTGAACAGGTCCGTCGCCTCGCCCTCGCGGGTGATCGTGGGCATCGGCGTCAGGATCGAGGAGGTCGGCTTGAAGGCCACGCGCACGCTCACCGGCTGGCCGGTCGAGATGCCCCCGGCGATCCCGCCTGCATGGTTGGCGAGGAACAGCGGCCCGGCATCAGCGCCTTCGGGCGCCGGGCGCATCGGGTCGGCATTGCCTTCGCCAGTGTTGGCCGCCGCGGCAAAGCCGTCGCCGATTTCCACGCCCTTGACCGCGTTGATGCCCATCATCGCATGGGCCAGTTCGGCGTCGAGCTTGGCATAGAGCGGCGCGCCCCAGCCCGCCGGAACCCCGGTGGCCACGCATTCGACCACCGCGCCCAGCGAAGACCCCGCCTTGCGCGCCTTGTCGACCAGTTCCTCCCAGCGCGCCGCCGCGCTGGCGTCGGGGCAGAAGAACGGGTTGCGGGTGATTTCCGCCGCGTCGAACCGGGCCGGGTCGATGGCATCGCCGCCGATCGCGCTGACCCAGGCCAGGATCGTCACTTCGGGGATGACCAGCCGCGCCACGCCGCCCGCCGCCACACGCGCCGCCGTCTCGCGCGCAGAAGACCGCCCGCCGCCGCGATAGTCGCGGAAGCCGTACTTGGCGTCATAGGCATAGTCGGCATGGCCGGGGCGATAGGCCTTGGCGACCTCGGAATAGTCCTTCGAGCGCTGGTCGGTGTTCTCGATCATCAGGCTGATCGGGGTGCCGGTGGTGCGCCCCTCGAACACGCCCGAGAGGATCTTCACCTGATCGGGTTCGTTGCGCTGGGTGGTGAAGCGCGACTGGCCCGGACGGCGCGCGTCGAGAAAGGGCTGGATCATGCCTTCATCGATGGCCAGCCCCGGCGGGCAGCCGTCCACCACGGCGCCCAGCGCCGGCCCATGGCTTTCCCCCCAGGTGGTGAAGCGGAACAGGTGTCCGAAGGAATTGATGCTCATGGGCACAGGGCCTTGCGCGAAGCCGCGCAAAAAGTCCACCGGGCTTGCGCAAGGCCCGCCGCTTGAGGAACGGCAATAAGCCCATGAGGGCTGCAAATGAAAACCCATGAAAAGAAGATAAAAACCCGCACGACATGATCTGAAAAATTGAGGCTCTGATACTTTTTCTTCATAACAGCGAAAGTCACGCGCTTATTGAAACAACTGCATATCCCCCACGGCCCGCCCCTGACTATCCCCCTGTCAACGGCAACAGGCCAAAAAAGCATTCGGGGTGAATTCAGTCATGATCGCGATCATCAACAGGGGGCGTTTTTTCAAGGAGGCAACTCTTCTGGCGTCGAGCGCGCTGCTGGCCATCGGCACGGCAGCGCACGCCGCGCCGGACGCAGAAGCCGCGCCGGGTGATGAAGCGGTCGCTCCCGCTCCGGCAGAAGGTGAAACCACCGCGCCCGAACTGGTGGTAACCGGCCACGCCGACGATGCCATCCAGACCGTCCAGCGCACGCCCGCCTCGATCACCAGCCTCTCGGGCGAGAAGCTGGCCCAGCAGGGCATCTCCACGATCCGCGAACTGGGCAATATCGTGCCCAACCTGTTCCAGCAGCGCACGTCGGTTTCGTACCTCAACGCGGTGTTCTCGATCCGCGGGGTCGGCGAATTCGACCCGCAGGGCGAGCCTTCGGTGCCGATCTATGTCGACGGGGTCTATATTCCCAAAGTGCTCGGCTCGCAGCAGGAACTGCTCGACATCGAGCGCCTCGAAGTGGCGCGCGGGCCGCAGGGGCAGTCGTTCGGCCACAGCGCCGAGGGCGGCACGATTTCGATCACCACGACCGTTCCCGACAAGGAGCGCAAGTTCAAGGCCCAGCTGGCCTATGGCAACTACAACGACGTGCGCGCGGGCATTGCCGCCTCGGGGCCGCTGGGCGGCGATTTCTATGGCGGGGTGGCGCTGTCCTATCACCGCCGCGACGGCTTTGACCGTAACGTGACCGTGGGCAGGGACGTGAACACCGTCAACTATCTGGCCGGGCGGATCAAGCTGCGCTACGCGCCCGGCGACCGGCTCGACGTGATCCTCACGATCTCAGGCGTGCACGACCGTTCGACCGTGCGCGGGGTGCAGGACGCGCTGCGCGGCAACACCAATGCCTACAACCAGGTCTATCCGTGGAACCGCTATGACCAGCTCTCGGCCAGCCTCGCGGTGCGCTATGCGTTCAACGACAGGCTCACGCTCTCGTCGCTGACATCGGCCTACGGGTTCTACCAGCACGCGTTCTATGACAATACCGGGGACTATTACGCGCGCACCAGCCAGCTCGTCACCTACAAGGACCGCGCCTATCAGGAAGACCTGAAGCTTGAAGGCGACAGCGGGATCGCCCACTTCACCGCCGGGCTCTACCTGTTCCGCGAGGAGTGGTACACCAACCGCCGCGCCATCATGGCCGCCAATGCCCCGGTCAATCCGGCGGCCCTGCTCTACCAGCCGGTCTATGCGCAGATCCAGCAGAACACCGACAATATCGCCCCTTACGCGCAGGCCGCCCTCGCGCTGACGCCGCGGGCCACGCTGACCCTGGGCCTGCGCTACAACTGGGAACGCCACAGCCAGGCCAACAGCCTTTCGTGGCTGGTCGACAGCGCCAGCCACACCGCCACCCCGTCCAACATCCTGCAAGTGATCAACAACACCCCCGTCGGCCCGCCGATCTGGTCGACCGGCAATCTCCACGACAGCTGGGACACCTGGGCCCCGCGCATCGCCTTCGACTATCGCTTCTCGTCGAACGTGCGCGGCTATGTCACGCGCTCGGAAGGGACCAAGTCGGGCGGCTACGACTATCGCGCCCAGTCGGCGGCGACCGGGCTGCGCCAGGCCTCCACCCCGTTCAACCCCGAACGCGCGATCAACTATGAAGGCGGCATCAAGACCGAATGGGCGGGCGGGCGCCTGCGCGCCAACCTTTCGGGCTTCTACATCGATTTCCGCAACATTCAGGTGACCGCGCTCGATCCGGTCGCGCAGATCTCCCGCCGCTTCAACGCCGGGCGCGGCAAGAGCCACGGGATCGAGTTCGAGGGCACGGCGATCCCGGTTCAGGGGCTCCAGCTCGATTTCAACGCCAGCTGGCTCAAGGCCCGGCTCGACCGCTACGACGGCACAGTCACCAGCGTCACGTATGCCAATGGCGTGCGGCTCTACAGCAGCCCGCGCGCGGGCAATGCCCTGCCCAACAGCCCCGAATGGCAGGCGCGGTTTGCCGCGACATGGCAGGTGCCGGTCAGGATGCCGGGCCGCTGGTCGCTGGGCGGCGATGTCAACTACCAGAGCAGCAGCTACAGCGCGATCACCAACAACTTCTCCGATCTCGTCCCCGCGCAGACCTATTTCAACGCCGCGCTCAGCTACACCACCGCCAACGAGGCCTGGGCCTTCACGCTCTCGGGCCGGAATCTGGCCAACAAGCGCTATGCGCAAGGGGTCGGCTATGTCGCCGCGAGTGCGACCGGCGAGGCGCTCTATCGCTCGACCAACTACAACGATCCGCGCACGGTGCTCTTCACGGTGACGTGGAAGAAGTAGGCGCAGAAGGGCGGCGGCGGGCCCTCCCCCGCCGCCGCCCCTTGCGCAGCAGGCAAAAACGCGATTGCCCTGCCCCACCGGCACGCCTTAAGGCTGCCCCCATGTACCTCGTCGTCTTCCGCAACCGCAAACGCGCAGGGCTCGATGCGCAGGCCTATCAAACCGATGCCGCGGCGATGGAAACGCTCGCCCGCGCGCAGCCGGGCTTCCTTGCGTTCAAGTCCTACGTGGCCGACGATGGCGAGGTGATCGCCCTGTCCGAATGGGACAGCGAGGAGGCCGCGCTCGGCTGGCGCCGTCAGGCCGACCATGCGCAAGTCCAGGCCCGCGGGCGCGAGGCCTATTACGAGAGCTATTCCCTGTTTGCCGGAACCCCCAGCCGGGTCCACCACTTCAAGAGAACCACCCCATGAGCCTGACCCTCTACGGCATCCCCAACTGCGACACCGTGAAGAAGGCGCGTGTCTGGCTCGACGGGAAAGGCCTCGCCTACACGTTCCACGACTACAAGAAGCAGGGCGCCGATGCCGCGCAAGTGGCCCGCTGGGTGGAGCAGGCGGGGCTCGACAAAGTGCTCAACAAGGCGGGCACCACGTTCCGCAAGCTGGCCGACGCGGATAAGGCCGACCTTGCGGCGGATCTCACGGGCGAAAAGGCCGTCGCGCTGATGGTCGCCCAGCCCTCGCTGATCAAGCGGCCCATCGTCGAATATCCCGGCGGGCTTGTCGTCGGTTTCAAGCCCGCCGAGTGGGAAACGGTCTTCAATCCCGCGTAACGGTCACGATGTAGTTGAGCGCGAGGTCGTCCGACAGGTGAAGCCCCTTGCGCGGGCTCCACGCGATGCCCTTGGGGTTGCCCATTTTCAGGCCCTGCGCGGCCAGCAGGTCGTGCAGTTCGAGCGGGGTGACGAAATCGTCCCAGTGGTGCGTGCCGCGCGGCACCAGCCCCAGACGCTCGGCCCCCTCGACCATCAGCAGGCGCGAGGCCGGGGTGCGGTTGGGGGTGGAAAGCACCATCAGCCCGCCCTCGCCCAGCGTCCCGGCCAATGCGCGCAGGAACGCGGCCTTGTCGGCGACATGCTCGATCACCTCCATCGAGGTGACCAGATCGAAGCCCGAAAGGCCCAGCGCGCCCACTTCGCCATGGCGATAGTCGATCGCCAACCCTGCTCCTTGCGCATGGGCGCGCGCCGCCGCGATGTTTTCCGCCGCCGCATCGACCGCCGTCATCGCCGCGCCCAGACGGCACAACGGCTCGGCCAGAAGGCCCGCGCCGCAGCCCACGTCGAGCGCGCGCTTGCCTGCCAGAGGCTTGATCCCGTTGGGGTCGGTATCGAAATGGGCGTCGATCGCGGCGCGCACGAAGGCGAGGCGCACCGGGTTCAGCTTGTGCAGCATGGCCGACTGCCCCTTGGGGTCCCACCAGTCGGCAGCCAGCTTGCCGAAGTGGGCGGCTTCCTCGGGGCGGATCGTGGGGGTGTTCAAGGTTGTTGCATTGCTCATGCCACCTCCCTAAAGCGCCGCATTCGCATGGTCCATGGGCCATGACTGAAAGATTCTTTCGTACCGCAGGTGAACAGGAGCATAAGCGTTGGCCCGGATCGTGATGAAATTCGGCGGCACCTCGATGGCCGGAACCGAGCGAATCCGCCGTGTCGCCCGGATCGTACAGCGCCAGCAGGCCGCCGGCCATGAAGTGGCGGTGGTGGTCTCGGCGATGGCCGGGGAGACCGACCGTCTCGTCAACTTCTGCCGCGAGGCCAGCGCGCTCTACGACCCGGCGGAATACGACGTGGTCGTCGCCAGCGGCGAGCAGGTGACCTCGGGCCTTCTGGCGATGCACCTTCAGGCGCTGGGCTGCAAGGCGCGCTCGTGGCTGGGCTGGCAATTGCCGGTCCGAACCGACGACGCCTTCTCCAAGGCGCGCATCGAGGGCATCGATTCCGACGCCCTGCTGGCCTCGATGGCCAGCGGCGAAGTGGCCGTGATCCCCGGTTTCCAGGGCGTGACCGCCGACAAGCGGATCACCACGCTGGGCCGTGGCGGATCGGATACCTCGGCCGTGGCCGTGGCCGCCGCGATCGGCGCGGACCGCTGCGACATCTATACCGACGTGGACGGGGTCTATACCACCGATCCGCGCATCGTGGCCAAGGCGCGCAAGCTCAAGGCCGTGACCTACGAGGAAATGCTGGAGCTGGCCTCGGTCGGTTCCAAGGTCCTGCAAACCCGTTCGGTTTCGCTCGCCATGAAGGAAGGCGTGCGGGTGCAGGTGTTGTCATCCTTCATCGACGACGATGCCCCGGCGGCGGACACGATCCCCGGCACGATGATCGTCGCGGACGAGGAACTGGAAGGGTACGAAATGGAACGCCAGCTGATCACCGGCATCGCTGCCGACAAGAACGAAGCCAAGATCACGCTCACGCGGATCGCAGACCGCCCCGGCGCCGTCGCGTCGATCTTCGCGCCGCTGGCCGAAGCGAACATCAACGTCGACATGATCATCCAGAACGTCGCCAAGGACAAGGGCGAGACGGATGTGACCTTCACCTGCCCCCAGGCCGACCTCGCGCGCACGCAGGCGCTGCTCGAAGAGTGCAAGGAGCAGATCGGCTGGTATCGCATGATCGCCGACAGCAAGGTCGCCAAGGTCTCGGTCGTGGGCGTGGGCATGCGCGCCCACGCGGGCGTCGCCAGCACGATGTTCAAGTCGCTGGCCGATCGCGGGATCAACATCCAGGCGATCTCGACCAGCGAGATCAAGGTCTCGGTGCTGATCGATTCGGACGAAGTCGAACTGGCCGTCCGCGTGCTGCACAGCGCCTACGGGCTCGACGCGCAGTAAGCCTTCGGCGCTTCCTCGCGGCTGATTGAAAACGCCCTCCCGGCGATGTCGGGAGGGCTTTTTCGTGCAGGGGCCCCACCAACCCTGTCGGGCAATTCATTTTGCGCAAGGGCCGATTGTCGGTAAGCCCGCAGCATGTCAGCCGACCACCATCACCACCATGACCATCATCATGGCCACGACCATCACCACCATCACGGCCCCGGCCACAGCCATGCCCCGGCCAGTTTCGGCAAGGCCTTCGCGGTGGGGATCGTGCTCAACACGGCCTTTGTCGTCATCGAGGCGGGCTATGGCATCGCCGTCGGGTCGATGGCGCTGGTGGCCGATGCCGGGCACAACCTGTCGGACGTGCTCAGCCTGTTCATCGCCTGGGGCGCCTCGGTGCTGGTCACGCGGCCGCCGCGCGGGCGGTTTACCTATGGCTTCAAGTCCAGCTCGATTCTGGCCGCGCTGGGCAATGCCGCGCTGCTGATGGTGGCGCTGGGGGCCATTCTGGTCGAGAGCCTGCGGCGGCTGTGGCAGCCCGAGGCGGTCGCGCCCGGCCCGGTGATGGTTGTCGCGGGTATCGGCATCGTCATCAACATCTGCACCGCGCTGCTGTTCATGCGCGGGAGCGAGCACGATCTCAACGTGCGCGGCGCCTATCTGCACATGATGGCCGATGCCGGGGTTTCGGCGGGCGTGGTCGTGGCCGGACTGCTGATCGCGGCGACGGGCTGGACGTGGATCGACCCGGTGACGAGCCTGATCATCGTGGCGGTGATCGCGGTCGGCACATGGGGGCTGGCGCGCGATTCGCTCAAGCTGGGGCTTCAGGCGGTGCCGCCGGGGATCGATCTCGACGCGGTGGCGCAGCATCTGGGCGCCTTGCCGGGCGTTGCCAAAGTCCACGACCTGCACGTCTGGCCGATGAGCACGACCGAAACGGCCTTGACCGCGCACCTGATCATGCCGGGCGGCAGCCCCGGCGATGCGTTTCTGGCCACTCTGGCGCAAGGGCTGGAAGAGGCCTTCGACATCGGCCACGCGACCATCCAGATCGAGACCGACGATTGCGGGGGATGCACGCTCGACGTGTGAGGCTTCAGGGTTTTCCGCTGGCGCCTGCCAGAGGCGGGCTTTGCGGGGACGAGGGCGAAGGCGCGGGAGGGCGGCTGTCGAGCATGGCGGCCGCTTCGTCGAGGGCGCGTGCTTCGCCCCGGGTCACGCCGCCGGGGCCAGGGTCGCTGTCTTTCTGGCACGCGGACAGGGCCACGGCAGCGGCGAGCGGAAGGGCGAGGATCGGGAAACGGGGGCGCTTCATCGGTGCGGAACCCGGCGCGGGGCGCATGGCCCCGCGCCGTGGCGCTTACATCTTCTGGCCGCCGTTGCCCTGATCGGCTTCGGCCGCAGCGGCTGCGGCCTTGGCAGCGTCGGCGGCGGCAGCGGCATTGTCAGCCGCGCTGCGGGCGGCGTCTTCCGGGGTCTGGGCGGCAGCGCTGGTGTCGGCAGCCGGGGCATCGACGGGCGCGGGGGCAGCGGCCGAAACGTCGGTGGCGGGAAGCTCGTCAGCGGGCATTTCGACGGTATCGGGGGTGGCTTCCGAAGAGGCGTCTTCAGAGTGGCCGCAAGCCGAGAGGCTGAGGGCGGCGGCGCCCAGGATGGCGACCGGGATGAGCTTCTTCATGAGGGAGGCGTCCTTGTTCCTGCGTGTTTCTGGTTGATGGGGCCCGCGCTTTTCGCCTTTCCGCCGGTCATGGGGGAGCCGGTCGGGGAAGGCGGATGGGGAGGCGGGCCGATCAGGCTCTTTGGGTAATATCGGCGCGTCCGTGTCAAGCCCCAAGTCCGTGTTAGGCCAACGGCAAACTTGAGCCACTAGGAGGCGTTATCCGGCTGGGGGAGATGTGATATAAAGCAATCTTTATATAGATTGACCGATATAAAGATTGCTTTATATCAGCATCCCGATGACCCTTCTCGAATCCTTGCGTGCCCTTGCGGACCCGACGCGCCTGCGGATCATGCGGCTTCTGGCCAGCATGGAGCTGGCCGTGGGTGAACTGGCGCAAGTGCTCGGGCAGAGCCAGCCGCGTGTTTCGCGCCACGTCAAGATCCTGTGCGATGCCGGGCTGGCCGATCGCCGCCGCGAGGGGGGCTGGGTCTTCCTGCGCGCGGCCATTGCCGAGGCGCCCACGCGCCGGGTGAATACGACGGGCCTTGGCACCGCGCTTGCCCGCGTGCTGGCCGCTGCCGAAGCCGAGGACGCGGAATTCGCCGCGCAAGTGCGCGAGGACCGCCAGCATCTCGACGCCATCCGCACCGCCCGCGAGGCCAGCGCGGCGGACTATTTCGCGCGCCATGCCGATCAATGGGACCGCTTGCGCAGCCTCCACATCGCCGAAGGGCCGGTCGAGGCCGCGCTGGTCGACCTGCTCGATCAGGCCAATCCGCAGGGACCGGGCCACCTGCTCGATGTCGGCACCGGCACGGGCCGCATGGCGCAATTGCTGGCCCCGCGTGCCAGCCATGTCAGCGCGCTCGACAAGAGCCCGGAAATGCTGCGCCTTGCCCGCACCCGCTTGCAGGACATGCCCGCAGGCCGGGTCGATCTGGTCCAGGGCGATTTCCTTGCACTGCCGTTTGCGGCGGGCACGTTCGACACCGTGCTGTTCCATCAGGTGCTTCACTATGCCCTCGCGCCCGAAGCCGTGCTGGCCGAGGCCGCACGCGTGACCGCGCCGGGCGGCTGCATCGCGGTGGTCGATTTCGCCAGCCACGAGCGCGAGGACTTGCGCCTTGCCCATGCCCATGCGCGCCTCGGCTTTTCCGACGCGCAGATGGCCAAGCTGCTGGGCGACGCCGGGTTCGAGCCTTTGGCCGAACGCGCGCTCGCCGGACATGAACTGATCGTCAAGCTGTGGACCGCGCGCCGCCGTGCCGAAGGCCCCATTCCGGCCATCGGCAGCGCCGCCATCCAGACCAGCCCCTTACCCGCTTTCACCAAGAGCTGAGACCCATGACCCGCTACGACCAGATGCGCGAGGCCCGCACCGCGCTCGACACCCCGCTTTTCGCCGGCCTTCCCGGCGACATCCGGGTGAGCTTCGAGTTCTTCCCGCCCAAGACCGACGCGCTGATGGCGCAGCTGTGGGACGTGGTCGAGACGCTGGCCCCGCTGCGCCCCGAATTCGTTTCGGTGACCTATGGCGCGGGCGGCTCGACCCGCGACCGCACGCACGACACTGTCGCCCGCATCATCCGCGAGGCACGCCTGCCCGCCGCCGCGCACCTGACCTGCGTGGACGCCACCAAGGACGAGATCCGCGCCGTGGCCGAAGCCTATTGGGAGGCTGGCGTGCGCCACATTGTCGCGCTGCGCGGCGACATGGGCGCGCCGGGCGTGCCCTTCACGCCCCACCCGCAAGGCTATGCCAATGCCGCCGAGCTGGTCGCGGGCCTCAAGGCGATTGCCCCGTTCGACATTTCGGTTGCCGCCTATCCCGAATGCCACCCGGATTCGGCGAGTGTCGAGGCCGACATCGACAACCTCAAGCGCAAGATCGACGCGGGCGCGAGCCGGGCGATCAGCCAGTTCTTCTTCGAGCCGGAAACCTTCTTCCGCTTTCAGGACCGTCTGGCCGCTGCGGGCATCGACGCGCCGGTGCTGCCGGGCATCCTGCCGGTCTCCAACTTTGCCCAGACGCGCAAGTTTGCCGCCGCCTGCGGCGCGGCGCTGCCGCAGTGGCTGGAGAGCCTGTTTTCCGGGCTCGACAAGCACCCGGCCTCGCGCCAACTCGTCGCCGCGACCGTTTCGGCGGAATTCTGCCGCCGCCTCTATGCGGGTGGCGTGCGCGATTTCCACTTCTACACGCTCAACCGCGCCGAGTTGAGCTATGCCATCTGCCACCTGCTGGGCCGCCGCCCGCAGGGTGAAACGCCCCAGGAGAACGCGGCATGAGCGCCCTTGTCCCCAGTGCAGCCCGCGCCGCCTTCCTCGCGCAGGCGGCCAAGCGCATCCTCATCACCGACGGCGCCTTTGGCACCGAGATCCAGAACCGCAAGCTGACCGAAGCCGACTATGCGGGCAATCTGGGCCTCACCCACGACCAGAAGGGCAACAACGACATCCTCGCCCTCACGCGCCCGGACGTGCCCGAGGCGATCCACCGCGCCTATTTCGAGGCCGGGGCCGACATTGCCGAGACCAACACGTTCTCGGCCAACAGGATCAGCCAGGCCGACTATGGCGCCGAGCATCTGGTGCGCGAGATCAACGTCCATTCCGCGCAGCTTGCCCGCCGCGTGGCCGATGAATTCGCCGCGAAGGATGGCCGTCCGCGCTTTGTCGCCGGGGCCATCGGGCCGACCAACAAGACGCTCTCGCTCTCGCCCGACGTCAACGATCCGGGCTATCGCGAGATCGACTGGGACTTCCTCGTCGAAGTCTATCGCGAGCAGGCCGAGGCTCTGGTCGAAGGCGGGGCGGACTTCATCCTCGTCGAGACGGTGTTCGACACGCTCAACTGCAAGGCCGCGATCATGGCCATCAAGAAGCTGGAACAGCAGCTGGGCCGCGAAGTGCCGATCATGCTCTCGATGACGCTGACCGACCTTTCGGGGCGCAATCTCTCAGGGCACACGGTCGAGGCGTTCTGGTATGCGGTGCGCCATGCGCGGCCCGTGACCATCGGGCTCAACTGCTCGTTCGGGGCCACCCAGCTGCGCCCCCACGTCAAGGCGCTCTCGGAAATCGCCGATACCCTGATCATGATCTACCCCAACGCGGGCCTGCCCAACGAACTGGGCCAGTACGACGAGGAACCCGAAACGACGGCGGGGCTGGTCGGCGAATGGGCCGTGGCCGGACAGGTCAACGTGCTGGGCGGCTGCTGTGGATCGACGCCCGCCCATATCGGCGCGATGGCCCGCAAGGTTGCCTCGATGCACCCGCGCCAGATCGCCCGGCCCGAGCCGCTTACCCGCCTTGCCGGCCTCGAACCTTTTGTGATGAGCAAGTGATGACCCAGGACACTCCTTCGGCTGCCACCCCCTCTGCGGCGCCTTCAGCTGCTGGCGCCCGCTTCGTCAATGTCGGCGAGCGTACCAATGTCACCGGCTCGGCCGCGTTCAAGAAGCTGATTCTGGCGGGCGACTATGCCAAGGCGGTCGAAGTCGCGCGCCAGCAGGTCGAGAACGGCGCCCAGATCATCGACGTCAACATGGACGAAGGCCTGCTCGACGCGCTCGAAGCCATGACCACCTTCCTCAAGCTGATCGCCGCCGAGCCCGACATCGCGCGCGTGCCGGTGATGATCGACAGCTCGAAGTGGGACGTGATCGAAGCAGGCCTCAAGTGCGTGTCGGGCAAGCCGATCGTCAACTCGATCTCGATGAAGGAAGGCGAGGAAGCGTTCCTCCATCATGCGCGCCTGTGCATGGCCTATGGCGCGGCCATTGTCGTCATGGCCTTCGACGAGAAGGGCCAGGCCGACACCCGCGAGCGCAAGGTCGAAATCTGCTGCCGCGCCTATGACCTGCTGATGGGCATCGGCTTCCCGCCCGAAGACGTGATCTTCGACCCCAACGTCTTTGCGGTCGCCACCGGCATCGAGGAGCACGACCGCTACGCGCTCGACTTCATCGAGGCCACGCGCGAAATCAAGGCGCGCTGCCCGCATGTCCATATCTCGGGCGGGCTGTCGAACCTCTCGTTCAGCTTCCGTGGCAACGAGACGGTGCGCCGCGCGATGCACTCGGTGTTCCTGTATCACGCCATTCCGGCGGGCATGGACATGGCCATCGTCAACGCCGGCCAGCTCGACATTTATGACCAGATCGACCCGGTCCTGCGCGAGGCCTGCGAAGACGTTCTGCTCATGCGCCACCCGGAAGCGACCGAGCGCCTGATCGCGCTCGCCGAAAGCTTCAAGGGCAAGGACAAGGCCGCCGAAAAGGCTGCCGAGGAATGGCGCGGCTGGGATGTCGTCCGCCGCCTCGAACACGCGCTCGTCAAGGGGCTCGACCAGTACATCGTCGAGGATACCGAAGAAGCCCGCGCGATGATTGCCGAGCGCAAGGGCCGCCCGATCGAGGTGATCGAAGGCCCGCTGATGGAGGGCATGAACACGGTCGGCGACCTGTTCGGCTCGGGCAAGATGTTCCTGCCGCAGGTCGTGAAATCGGCCCGCGTGATGAAGAAGGCCGTGGCCCACCTGATCCCCTTCATCGAGGCGGAAAAGGAAGCCGGGGCCAAGGCCAAGGGCCGGATCATCATGGCCACCGTCAAGGGCGACGTTCACGACATCGGCAAGAACATCGTGGGCGTCGTGCTTCAGTGCAACGGCTATGAAGTGATCGACCTTGGCGTGATGGTGCCCTGGGCGACCATCCTCGAAACCGCGCAGAAGGAAGAAGTCGACATCATCGGCCTTTCGGGCCTGATCACCCCCTCGCTCGACGAGATGGTGACCGTGGCCGAGGAAATGCAGCGGGCGGGCATGACCATCCCCTTGATGATCGGCGGGGCGACCACCAGCAAGGTCCACACCGCGCTGCGCATCGACCCGGCCTATGACGGCCCGGTGATCCATGTTCTGGACGCCAGCCGCGCGGTGGGCGTGGCCAGCCAGCTCCTGTCCGATACCCAGGCGCAAGGCTTCATCCAGAGCGTTGCCGACGAATACCAGCACGTGCGCGAAGCCCGCGCGGGCAAGGGCGGATCGAAGCTACTGAGCCTCGAAGACGCGCGCGCCAATGCCTTCGTTGCCGAAATGGCCCACAAGCCCGCCCCGCCCGAACAGCCGGGCTTGCATGTCTTCGAAGACTGGGACCTGACCGATCTGGCGCAAGTCTTCGACTGGACCCCGTTCTTCCGCGCGTGGGAACTGGCGGGCACCTATCCGGCGATCCTCGACGACGCCATCGTGGGGGAATCGGCGCGCAGCCTCTATGCCGATGCGCGCGCCATGCTCGACACCATCATCAAGGAAAAGTGGCTGACGGCCAAGGGCGTCTGCGGCTTCTGGCCCGCCGCCCGCCATGGCGACGACGTGGTGCTCCACCCCGACGACGACGAGAAGATGGTGCGCCTGCCCTTCCTGCGCCAGCAGTTCGCCAAGAGCCGGGGCCGCGCCAACTTCTGCCTGGCCGATTTCATCGACCCGGCGGGCGACTGGCTGGGCGGCTTTGCCGTGGGCATCCACGGCATCGAACCCCACCTCGCCCGCTTCAAGGCCGCGCACGACGACTATTCGGACATCCTCTTGAAGGCGCTGGCCGACCGTTTCGCCGAAGCCTTCGCCGAGCGGCTGCACCAGTATGTGCGCACGACGCTCTGGGCCTATGCGCCGGGCGAGCAACTGCCCCCCGAGGCGCTGATCCGCGAGGAATTCCACGGCATCCGCCCGGCGCCCGGCTATCCGGCCTGCCCGGACCACAGCCTCAAGCCCATCCTGTTCGACCTGCTCGACGCGCCGGGCAATGCCGGCATCATCCTGACCGAAAGCCAGGCGATGCTGCCGACCTCGGCGGTCTCGGGCTTCTACTTTGCCCACCCGGAAAGCCAGTACTTCGGCGTCGCCACCATCGGCCGCGACCAGCTGACCGACTACGCCGCCCGCCGCGGCGTGGACCTGGCCACCGCCGAACGCTGGCTGCGCCCCAACCTCGACTGACATCCCGCCCCCCGGCCCAGTGCCGGGGGTTCTGCGCCGGGGGGTTCCCCACCCCCCGCAATACAAAAAACCCCCGCCGTTTCCGGCAGGGGTTTTTTGTTGAAATGCAGGACCGGAAAAGCGGCGATCAGGCCGCCTGTTCCTTGCCCTTGTGCACCTGAACCGGTTCCTTGCGGCCATCGACCACGTCCTTGTCGACCACCACTTCGGTCACGCCTTCGAGCGTGGGGAGGTCGAACATGGTGTCGAGCAGCAGGCCTTCGACGATCGAACGCAGGCCACGCGCGCCGGTCTTGCGCTCGATGGCCTTCTTGGCGATCGCTTCGAGGGCTTCCTCGGTGAACGTCAGCGTCACGTCTTCGAGTTCGAAGAGCTTCGAGTACTGCTTGACCAGCGCGTTCTTGGGCTCGCGCAGGATCTTGACCAGCGCGGCGACATCGAGGTCGTTGAGCGTGGCAATGACCGGCAGACGACCGATGAACTCGGGGATCAGGCCGAACTTGAGCAGATCCTCGGGCTCGGCCTTCTGGAGCAGCTCGCCCACGCGGCGCTTGTCGGGATCGGCGACATGGGCGCCAAAGCCGATCGAACGCTTCTGCAAGCGGTCGGCGATGATCTTTTCGAGGCCCGCAAAAGCGCCGCCGCAAATGAACAGGATGTTGGTCGTGTCGACCTGAAGGAATTCCTGCTGCGGATGCTTGCGCCCGCCCTGCGGCGGAACCGAAGCGGTCGTGCCTTCCATCAGCTTGAGCAGCGCCTGCTGCACGCCCTCGCCCGAAACGTCGCGCGTGATCGACGGGTTCTCGGCCTTGCGGCTGATCTTGTCGATTTCGTCGATGTAGACGATGCCGTGCTGGGCCTTCTCGACATTGTAGTCGCTGGCCTGGAGCAGCTTGAGGATGATGTTTTCCACGTCCTCGCCCACGTAACCGGCTTCGGTCAGCGTGGTGGCGTCGGCCATGGTGAAGGGCACGTCGAACGTCTTGGCGAGCGTCTGCGCGAGCAGGGTCTTGCCCGAGCCGGTGGGGCCCACGAGCAGGATGTTCGACTTCGAGAGTTCGACATCGCCGCCCTTGCCGCTGTGCTTGAGGCGCTTGTAGTGGTTATGCACCGCCACCGAGAGCACGCGCTTGGCGCGATCCTGGCCGATCACATAATCGTTGAGCGTCTCGAAGATGTCGCGCGGGGTGGGGATGCCCCCATCCTTCTTGCCGGCGATGCCCTGCTTGGTCTCTTCCCGGATGATGTCGTTGCACAGCTCGACACACTCATCGCAGATGAAGACCGTGGGCCCGGCGATAAGCTTGCGCACCTCATGCTGCGACTTGCCACAGAAGCTGCAATAGAGCGTGCTTTTTGAGTCCGATCCGGAAAGCTTGGTCATTCTTCAATCCCAGGCGCCTCTCCACGAGAGGCGGGCCCGATTATCCTACTACCGCGAAGGTATTAATCAACCGGACACGAAACGAGGTGAACAATCCTGCCAGACGGTCCCTTTCGCAAGACTTAAGGGACCGTGGCAGAACGTGAAAATCAGGCCGAGGGGGCCCCGCCGCTGCCTTCTTCGACACCGGTCTGTTCAGATTGGGGACGCGATTCGAAAACCTTGTCGACCAGACCGAAGGCCTTGGCCTCGTCCGCTTCGAGGAAGGTATCACGGTCCATCGCCTTCTCGACTTCCTCAAGAGTGCGACCCGTGTACTTCACGTAGAGGTCGTTCATGCGCGCCTTGATGCGCAGGATCTCGCGGGCCTGGATCTCGATGTCCGAAGCCATGCCCTGCGCCCCGCCCGAAGGCTGGTGGATCATGATGCGTGCATGGGGCAGCGCGATACGCATGCCCGGTTCGCCGGCGGCGAGCAGGAAGCTGCCCATCGAGCAGGCCTGGCCGATGCACACCGTCGACACGCGCGGGCGGATGTACTGCATGGTATCATGGATCGCCATGCCCGCCGTCACCACGCCGCCGGGCGAGTTGATGTACATCGAGATGTCCTTCGAGGGATTTTCCGACTCGAGGAACAGGAGCTGGGCGACGATCAGCGACGCCATGTGGTCTTCGACCTGCCCGGTCACGAACACGATGCGTTCGCGCAGCAGACGGCTGAAGATGTCGAAGCTGCGTTCGCCACGGCTGGTCTGCTCGACGACGACCGGGACGAGTGCGCCGGTCACGGGATCGACGTTGAACTTTCCTTGGGCAGAACGGCTGCCGAACAGGTCGAGCATGGGAATCCTCTTCTGGTTGCCCCGCCTATGTCGCGTGCCAGCAAGGGATGTTCAAGGGCATTAACCCAGAATGCGCGGGATTGCGTGGATAGACCTGTGCCCGAAGCCCTTTCGCCTGCATTTTTTGGCCGATTTCCACCCTGCTCAGGCGCGCACCCGTGCCCGGACCGCTTCGAGCGCGGCCAGTTGCGCCTCCATCGCGCGCAACCGCGCCTCGGTCCGGGCCACCCGCTCGCGCAAGTCACGCGCCCGGCGCGAGCCCGGAATCAGCCCGGCCAGGAACCGCCCGGCATCACCCAGGCTGGCTGCCACCGCGACCAGCAGCCCCTGCCGGACCGGGGCCGGGGCCCGGTTGCGCGGCAAAGGCGCGCGATCGTCCGGCGCCAGCAGGGCCATGTCGACCAGAAACGGAGCCTCGACCACCGACCGTTCTTCGCTGCGCACAGGCACTGCGGGCACGGCGGCATCGCTGCCCCGCCCGACATGCTGGCGCGCGCCGTCGGGCGGCGGATTCGGAGCCCGTTCGGGCCGGGGCGGCAGGCTCACCGTGGGCGCCTGCAACGAGCGCGCCGCCATGCCCTGCCGGGCTGCACCCTGCGGGGCCGGAACGAGCCCGGCGGGCCAGGCCGCCGTGGAGATGATCGCGCCGCGATGGGGCGGCAGGATCAGGTCATGGGGAAATGCCGCAACCGGCGGCGCAGCCAGAAGGAACCCCTGCCCTTCCCGCCCCGCACCAGCCTTCCCCGAACCGGCCATCTCCACACCAGGTGGCCCGGAGCGGTTCTTCGGCGTGGCAGGCGCCTTGGCCTGCACGGCGCCCTGATCGCGGCTGGAAGAACGCCGCGCCCCCTTGCGGGTGCCCCCGGCGTGACTCGAATGGCCTGAATGACTGGATTTGCTGGGCATCGGGACATCCCTCTCCTGGGTCCGATGCTGACGATTCTCTCACGGCAGGAATTAACGCGGCAATCCGCGTGATGCCTGAGGACAAGTCCGATGACGCCAAAAGGCCGATAACGCAAAAAGGGGCGCAACCGTCGCCGGTTGCGCCCCTTTTGCAATCGATCGAAAATCAATCGACCTGTGCCGGAAGTCCGATCAGGCGTCTTCGCCTTCAGCCGGGGTCTTCTTGGCAGCGGCCTTCTTCTTGGCCGGCTTGGCTTCGCCTTCAGCAGCTTCGGCTTCGCCTTCGGCGTCGGCCTTCTTGGCGGCCTTCTTCTTGGCGGGCTTGGCTTCGGCGTCGCCTTCGGCAGCCTTGGCCGCCTTCTTCTTGGCGGGCTTGACGTCGCCTTCGCCTTCTTCGGCTTCGATCGCGGCCTGAAGTTCCTCGCGGGTCACTTCACGTTCGGTGACTTCAGCCTTGTCGAACAGGAAGTCGACGACCTTGTCCTCGTAGAGCGGCGCGCGCAGCTGGGCGGCGGCGAGGGGCTCGGAACGGACGTAGTCGATGAAACGCTGGCGGTCCTGCTCGCGATACTGCTGCGCGGCCTGACGGATCAGCATTTCCATTTCCTGCGCGGTCACGACCACGCCATTGGCCTGGCCGATTTCCGACAGGAGCAGGCCCAGACGCACGCGGCGTTCGGCGATCTTGCGGTAATCGTCCTTCTCGGCTTCGATTTCCTTGAGCGCTTCCTCGGGGTTTTCCTCGTTCTGCGCTTCCTGGGTCAGCTGTTCCCAGATCTGGCCGAATTCGGCTTCCACCATCGAGGGCGGCACGTCGAAATCGTGACCGGCGGCCAGTTGGTCGAGCAGGGCGCGCTTCATCTGGGTGCGGGTCAGGCCGGCAGTTTCCTGCTCGAGCTGGCCCTTGAGGAGGCCGCGCAGCATTTCGAGGCTTTCGAGGCCGAGCGCCTTGGCGAACTCGTCGTCGGCGACGAATTCACCGGGGTTCTTCACCGCCTTGACCGTGATGTCGAAGGTGGTTTCCTTGCCGGCGAGGTGCGCGGCGGGGTAGTCTTCGGGGAAGGTCACGGTGATGACGGTTTCGTCACCTGCCTTGGTGCCCACGAGCTGTTCTTCGAAGCCGGGGATGAAGCGGCCGGCGCCCAGTTCGAGCGGCTGGTCTTCGCCAGCGCCGCCTTCGAAGGCCACGCCGTCGAGCTTGCCCACGAAGTCGATGATCAGCTGGTCGCCGTCCTTGGCCACGGCGCCTTCCTCGGCGTCGGTGAACTTCTTCTGGCCAGCGGCGATGCGGTTGACCGCTTCGTCGACCTGTTCTTCGGTCACGGGCACGACCAGCTTGTCGAGCTTGAGACCGTCGAGCGAGGGGGTTTCGACCTTGGGCAGGACTTCGAGAGCCACGGTCAGCTCGGCGTCCTTGCCTTCTTCGTAGCCTTCACCGAGCGAAACGCTGGGCTGCATGGCCGGACGCAGCTGGTGGTCGGCGACGAGCTTGTCCATCGCTTCGCGAATGGTGGTCTGGAGGGCTTCCTGGTGCAGGGCGGGGCCGTGCATCTTCTTGACGAGGTTGGCGGGCACCTTGCCGGGACGGAAGCCGGGCATGCGCACCTGCGGCGCAATCTTGGTGATTTCACCTTCCACGCGCGCTGCGATTTCGGCCGCCGGAATGGTCACGGCGTAGGCGCGCTTCAGGCCCTCGTTGCTGGTTTCGACGATCTGCATCCTGATCCAACTTTCTCGACTGACGCCGTGACAAGGCGCCTGAAAAATCCGGGCTAGAGCCGTCGGGAGGGGTTCCCTGGTGCGGGCGAAGGGACTCGAACCCCCACATCTTGCGATACTGGAACCTAAATCCAGCGCGTCTACCAGTTCCGCCACGCCCGCATACGGCAAAAAGCGAGCGGTGCCCCTATCGCAGCCCATGCAAAAGCACAAGCCCGCCGCTTGTTCCAAAGGGAACAACCTGACAATCCTGCGCGTTCAACGGACGCAAGGGGCGTCCTGCCTCTCTTGCCCCCTGTTTTGCCGGAGCACAGCCCATGGCCAGTACACCGCCGCCCGACCGGATCACGCCCCAGTCCCCGCCCGAGTTTCCATCCGCGCCCCTGCCCGAGGAAGCGCCGCCGGAGTTGCCCGACGAGACGCCGCCGCTCGCGCCCGACTGGATCGATCCGGGCGAGCCGGAGGAATTTCCGACAAGCGATTGAACCGATTGAACGGACCGGGACGTTTTGCCTCTGGCGAGGCCGGTCGGGGGCCCCGGATCAGGTCCGGGGCCCCAAGGGGGCTTCAGAGGTGGCGCAACAGCAGGGCCAGCCAGCCTGTCGGCGCGGCGGCGGCCCCGCCCTGCCCGGCCTGCGCGCCGCATTCGAGGCAATAGGCCTGCGCCCCGGCCACGCCGGTCAGGCGCTGGAGATCGGCGAGCATACGCAGGCCGAGCGCCTGCTGGCGCAGCGCCACGAGGCCCGTCACGTCGGTGGCCGCGTGCGATTCGCCAGGGCCGTCGGTGCCTGCCATGGCCTGGAGCAGCCCCTGCCAGCCGCCCTGATCGGCACCCAGATAGTCGGCATGCCAGGTGGTCAGGTGCGCCGCACTCGCCGCATAGGCCAGCGCATCGTCGAGATCGCCAAAGGCATCGACCAGCCCGATCTGGCGCGCCGTGCCGCCGTCCCAGACACGCCCTTGCGCGATGGCATCGATCTGTTCGGGGGTCTTGTGGCGGGCCGTGGCGACGAGGGACAGGAAACGGCGGTAGTAGCTTTCGACCGAGCCTTGGGTGAGCGCCTCGACTTGCGGGCTCAGGCCGCCGAGCACGTCGGGCTGGCCCGAAAGCGGGGTCGTGCGCACGCCGTCGGTCGTCACGCCATAATTGGCCAGCGTGTCCTCGAAGCTGGGGATCACCGCAAAGACGCCGATCGAACCGGTGATCGTGGCCGGTTCGGCAAAGACGCGGGTGGCCGGGGTCGAAACCCAGTAGCCGCCGCTCGCCGCCAGATTGGCCATCGAGGCCACCACCGGAAGCCCGGCAGCCCGTGCGCGGACAATCGCCGCGCGAATGCGTTCGGCCGCGCTCACCGAGCCGCCGGGGCTGTCGATGCGGACCACCAGCGCGCTGTAGGATTTCGAGGCGACGGCCTTGTCGATGAGGTCGGCAATGCGGGTGCCCCCGGCGCGGCCCGGCCCGGCATCGCCATCGACGATCTCGCCCGACACGGTCACCACCGCGATGGCCTTGCCCTTTGCAGGCGCCGGACGGTCGGCCAGATACTGGGCCAGTTCGGTGTTCTGGTAGGCCCCGGCGGTGCCGTTGCGGTCGTGGCCGACCAGATCGCCGACGTGGCGACCAAAGGCCACCTTGTCGCCCACCTTGTCGACGAGCCCGGCCTTGACGGCGGCCTGCGCCATGTCGCCGCCGCTTTGCGCCATCCATGCGACCGGATCGCCGGTCACGAGGTCGATCTGCGCGCGCGGACGGGCCTTCTTCACGTCGGCCTTCCATGCCTCCCACAGCGCGCCATAGAGCGCGGTGAGGTTCTCGCGTGCGGCGGGCGAGGCATCGGCACGGGCATAAGGCTCGACCGCGGCCTTGTAGGTGCCGACCTTGAAGATGTGGGCCTTGATCTTCAGGCGATCCATCAGCGTCTTGTAGTAAAGCTGGGTGCCGCCCGGCCCGGTGACGACCGCGCCGCCGATCGGATCGACCCAGGCTTCGGAAGCATGGGCAGCGAGCTGGACGCCATCGTCGGCATAGAGCTGGCCATAGACGAGCACCGGCTTGTGGACCGCGCGAACCTTGTCCATCGCCGCGCCGATCCGGGTGAGGTGGACCTGCCGCGCGCCGGGGAACTCTTCGAGATCGAGCACGACCGCCTTGATCCGGCTGTCGTCCGCCGCCGCCTCGATGGCGCGGACCACGTCGCGGGCCTGATATTCCTTTTCAGGCGCGGTGCCCGAAAGCAGGAGCTGCGAAGGACTGATCGCGCTGCGCTCCTCGACGATGGGCCCGTCGAGCGTGATAGTCAGCGCCCCCTCGCGCACGTGCCCGGCAACGGGCCGCAGGGCGAGTGCCGCGTAGAGCCCCCAGAAAAAGAGCAGCAGGGCAAGGAGGACGAGACCATCCTTGATCGCGACGAGGGCTTTCCAGACCGAACGGGCAAACTTCATGGGAGATATCTAGCCAGCCCTGACCCTTGGCGCCAGATGGAAAGACCCCCGGAAAGACCCCCCGGAAAGACCCGATGTAAAGACTTGTGGAAGGGGCAGGTGGTGACTAGGGGATGGTCTTCGATGCAACCATCGAGCTCCTCACCTTCGTCAGCGGCCCCCGCGCGCAGCTATCCTGCGGGCGGCCTTGCCTATCCCCATCGCGATCTGACCGGAATCGGCCATCTGGCCCGGCACGAGATCCTCTACCTGCTCGACGAGGCCGAGCAGTGGGTCGAACTCAACCGCCAGTCCAACAAGCGGGCCAACCTGCTGTCCGGCCTGACGATCATCAACGCCTTCTTCGAGAACTCCACCCGCACGCTGCTCTCGTTCGAGATCGCCGGCAAGCGGCTGGGCGCCGACGTCGTCAACATGCAGGCGGCCACGTCGAGCGTGAAGAAGGGCGAGACGCTGATCGACACGGCGATGACCCTCAACGCCATGCGCGCCGATGCCATCGTCATCCGCCACGCCAGCTCGGGCGCGGTGCGGCTGATCGCCGAAAAGGTCGATTGCCCGGTGCTCAACGCGGGCGACGGCCAGCACGAACACCCCACGCAGGCCCTGCTCGACGCGCTGACCATCCGCCATGCGCTGGGCCTGCCCAAGGGCAGCGACCTCAACGGATTGCGCGTAACGATCTGCGGCGACATCCTCCACAGCCGCGTGGCGCGCTCCAACATCCTGTCGCTGAGCGCGCTGGGCTGCGAGGTGAGCCTGTGCGCGCCGCCTGCGCTGATGCCCACCGACATCGAGGCCATGGGCGTGAAAGTCTTCCACGACTTTGATGCCGCGCTCAAGGGCGCGCAAGTGGTCATGATGCTGCGTCTCCAGATGGAGCGCATGAGCGGCCAGTTCATCCCCTCGCCGCGCGAATATCGCCACCTCTACGGCCTCTCGCTCGACCGTCTGGCCAAGGCCGAGACCGGCGCCCTCGTCATGCATCCGGGCCCCATGAACCGGGGCATCGAGATCGACAGCCAGGTCGCCGACCATGTCGAGCGCAGCCTGATCACCCGGCAGGTGGAAAGCGGTGTCGCGATCCGCATGGCCTGCCTCGAAGTCCTCACCCGCCGCGCGCGGGCCTTGCCCGGCTGGCCGCCCCTCGGCCAGACCACCGGCGGAGAAATCGCATGACCCCCCAGCCGCTTGTCATCACCAACGGGCGCCTCGTGCTGCCCTCGGGCGAGCCGGTCCGGGCCGACCTGCGCTGTGAAAAGGGCCGCATCGTGGCCATCGGGGACGATGCCGCCCCGCGCGAGGGCGACAGCGTGTTCGACGCGGGCAATGCCCTCGTCACCCCCGGCCTCGTCGATCTGGGCGTCTTCGCCATCGACAAGCCCGCCTTCCACTTTGGCGGGATCACCCGCGCCGCGCTGATGCCCGACCAGGGCCCGCCGCTCGACCATCCGGCCCGCGTGCGCTTTGCCGCGCAGTCGGGCAAGCCCGATTTCTGGGTCCACCCGCTGGCCGCCGCCACGCGCGGCCTCGAAGGCACCGAACTGGCCGAACTGGCGCTGATGCGCGAGGCAGGCGCCCGCGCGGTGAGCACCGGGCGGCGCTGGATCGGCGATTCGGGCGTGATGCTGCGCCTCTTGTCCTATTGCGCGATGCTCGGCCTTGTCGTCGTCACCCATGCCGAGGATGCCGGGGTGACCGGCACGGCGGTGGCGACCGCAGGCGAAGTGGCGACGCGCCTGGGCCTGCCCTCCGCCCCGGCCCAGGCCGAGGCGCTGGCCGTCGCGCGCGACATTGCGCTGGCCGAAATGACCGGCGCGCAGATTCACATCCGGCAGGTCACCACGGCAGCCGCGCTCGATCTGGTGCGCGCCGCCAAGGAACGCGGCGTGCGGGTGACGGCGGGCGTGACCCCGGCGCACTTCATGCTCTCGGACCTCGAACTCGTCGATTTCCGCACGTTCTGCCGCTTCTCGCCCCCCTTGCGCGGACAGGCCGACCGCGAGGCGGTGGTCGCCGCGATCGGCGATGGCACGATCGACGTGATCGCCTCGGGCCACGACCCGCGCGGGCCCGAAGACAAGCGCCTGCCCTTTGCCGATGCCGAACCGGGCATGGCCGGGGCCGAGACGCTCCTGCCGCTCACCCTCACCCTGGTGCGCGACGGGGTGATCGACATGGCGCGCGCCTTCACCCTGCTGGCGGGCAATCCGGCGGCCCTGCTTGGCGCCAACGCCGGGCGTCTGGTGCTGGGCGCGGAAGCCGACATCGCGGTGGTCCACCCGACCCGCCCGTGGATCGTCAATTCCGACAAGATGGCGGCCAGCGCGGGCAACACCCCGTTCGACCGCCGCCCGGTCGAAGGCCGCGTGCTGGCCCTGTGGAAGGGCGGCACCCGCATCGACTGACCCCGAACCAAAGGGCCCCGAACCCGCTTCGGGGCCCTTTGATCACGAAGATCCTCCCCGCTCGCGGGCCCACTGATCACAAAGATCCTCCCCGCTCGCGGGGAGGTGGCAGCCCGAAGGGCTGACGGAGGGGTTGAAGCCCCTCACCCCGGATTGAGCGATCCCCCGACATCGAGCTTGCGCCCGTCGGTGATGATCACCTTGTCCCCCAGGCTCACCACCTTGAACAGGCGTTTGGCAAATTCGTCGGGCACCCCCACGCAGCCGTTGGTGGCATAGCCCTTCTCCACCTTCGATCCGTGGATCGAGACGCCATCGTTGGTCAGCCGCAGCATCCAGGGCATCGGCGCATCGTAGAGGTTCGAGACGTGGGTGGCGTCCTTCTGGGTGATCGGGAACACGCCGAGCGGGGTCGGCTTGTCGCCATAGCCCTTGAGGATCGCGGTGGCGCCGATCTCGTGCCCGTTGCGGAAGACCGAGAGCACCCGCGCGGCAAGGTCGACAGTGATCACCACCGGGCCCGGTTCGCCCTTGCTTTCATCCCAGTAGAACTGCCCGAAGCGGATCGGCCCGTCGATCTTGAGCACAGATTTGACCACGAACGGCGAATCGACAGGAGCAGGAACCGGTGTCGCCACCGGGGCCGGAGAGACTGCCGCCTGTGGGGCTACCGGCATTTGCACCGCACCGGGCTGATCCCCACCGGCCAGGGCGCGCGCGATATCTTCCCCCTCGTGGAAGGCCAGCAGCATGGCCGCGCCCGTCCCCACGACGCCAAGGCCGATCATCAGCCAGCGGCCGGGGCCGGTCTTGCGGCGGGAATGTGCCTTGCGTGCCATGACCTTGCGTGTTCCTTTCGCGCCCCGGATAGCCTGCCGGTGGCGCATCGCCAATGCGCCGGAGGGTTGCTGCTCCACACTGTCCCTGTGGGGGACAAGCCGTGGATGGATCGTAAACGTTTCAGGCCTCATCGTTTCAGGCTGGGGCAATGTTCGGCGTGCCAGAAAGCCCGGTGATGATCGATCTGCTTCACGCGTTCGGCGATTGGCCCCCCTGGCTCGGCAGCCTGCCGCCGCTGCTGGCCGCTGGCGTCGTGGCCATGGTGCTGGTGGCGCTGGCCGGGCGCGGGCACGGAATCCTCGCGCTGGTCATCCGGCTTTGCGGCAGCGGGCTGTTGCTGGCGGTCTTCGCGATGGCACTGGTCCGCTTCATTCCTCTCGAACCGGCGGTCGGCCAGATCCTGCCCAGACTGGGCATGCCCGAAGCGCGCGTCTCGGGCGGGCAAGTGCGCGTGCCACTCGCCGCAGACGGCCATTACTGGATCGAGGCACGCGTCAACGGCACGCTGACCCGCTTTTTGGTCGATACCGGGGCCACCTTCACCACCCTGAGCGCCGAGGGCGCGAGCGAGGCCGGGATCAAGCCCGATCCGCTGCGCCTGCCGGTGGTCATGCACACGGCCAATGGCGACGCGGAAGCGCAGATGGCGCGGGTTGGCCAGTTGCGGTTCGGCTCGATCGATGCGCGCCATCTCGATGTCGTCGTCAGCGACACGAGCGGCGGGCTCAACGTGCTGGGCATGAACTTCCTCAACCGGCTCAAGGGCTGGCGGGTCGAGGAAGGGGTGCTGATCCTCAGCCCGCGTCATCCCGTGGCGGTCTGAGTGTCTGATCCGAAACTGTCGTTTCGGATGGTTCGGCACCGGCCCGCTCCCCCACCCGGCCACCCAACGATAGTACCTTGTGGGAGGCCGGGTGGGGGAGCGGGCCGGTGCCAAACGTGAGCCGCCGCCACAGCGCCTCCAGCGGTCCCTGTCCATGGGCCGCCAGCCAGCGGCGCGGCCAGGCCAGCATCAGGGCCCAGCCCAGCACCACGAACAGCGGCAGACCCCCGCGCGGCACCGCATGGACGCCGCCCCAGCCCAGCCCGGTTGTCCAGCCTCCCGGTTTCCAGCCACCAAACAGCGCGGTCATCACCAGGCTCGTGCCCAGATAGTTGGTGAAGGCCGTCCGGCCACAGGCCGTCAGCGCCGCGCCGATCCGCGTGCGCGCCAGCAGCGGGTGAAGCCGCAACAGGATCGCCGCATAGCCCAGCGCCATGGCCAGCCCCGGCAGCGCCGCCAACGCGGTGACGACCGTAAAGGTCAGCCGCACCGGCCACCCTTCGCGCGCCGGCCAGGCGATCAGCAGCGCCGACACCACCCCGCCCGCCACAGTCCCGCCCAGCGCAACCGCCGTCATGGCCCGCGCGCGCCACTGGCCGGTGAAGAACCCGCTCTGGAACAGGGCCATGCCGATCAGCATGAGCGGAAAGGTCTCGGCAAAGGTGTTGAGCGTGGCGGTCAGCGGAAAGGCCGGGGCCTGTGTCAGCCTGAGCGCCACGGCCTCGAAAAACCCGGCGTGGAGCGGCCCGGCGTCGCTGGCCATCGACTGGCCGATGCGGGCGGCCAGATCGGCCATGGCGGCCTGTTCGGCGGGGCTGGCGATCCCGGCCCGGACATGCTGCTCGGCGAGGATTTCGGGCAGCGCGGCGAGCCCGTCGAACAGGCGGGAGAGCACGAAGACCGGCACCCCGATGGCCAGCAGCCCGCGCGGCTCCAGCCGCCGCAGCGGCAGGGCCACCAGCCCGCACAGGGCATAGGCAAACAGGATGTCGCCCCACCAGAGCAGCGCATAATGGGCATAGCCAAAGACCGCGAGCCAGAGCAGGCGGCGCACTTGCAGGCGGTCGGGCGCAAGGCCGCGCCGCTGCGCGCTTTGCGCAAAGAGCATCATGCTCGCCCCGAACAGCAGCGTGAAAAGCGCGCGCATCTTGCCCTCGAACAGCACGAAGCCGGCAAGGAACCAGCGCGTGCCCGCAGGGTCTGCCGGAGCAGGCAGCGCCGGGCTCAGGCTGGCCAGTTGCGGCCCCCAGAACCCGGTGATGTTGATCGCCAGAATCCCCAGCACCGCGCAGCCGCGCAGGAAATCGAGCGCGGCAATGCGCGGGGGATTGGCCGAAGGGGATGTCATGCCCCGTGCCTTGCACCGCCTCGATGGCCGGGCAAGGCGGAAATCCCCGAAAAACCCTCAGGGCCCGCGTTCAGGGCCCGCTCTCAGGGCCTCACGATGATGCAATCGATTCCCGCGCCCTTGAGCGCGGCACAGGCATGGCTGGCCTCGGCCTGCCCGGCAAAGCCGCCAGCCAGAACGCGGGTCACGCTGCCCTGAACGCTGTCGATGCGCGGATGCCCGGCCAGTTCGGCCCGCCCCCGCGCGCGCGCCCAGATCGCGTCGGCATTGCTCTTTTGCGAAAACGCGCCGAGCTGGATGCGCCAGGCGCCACCGGGACGGGGCCGGGGCTCCGGCTTGCGCTCGGGCTTCGGTTCGGGCTTTGGTTCGGGCTTGGGCTCCACCCTGACCTTGGGTTCGGCCTTGGGCTTGGGTTCAGCCTTGGCTCTGGGTTCGACCCTGGCTTCGGGCTTCGCCACGGCATGGGCGCGCGGCACTTCGACCGGATGGGCAAAGCTGGCCCCGGCCAGAACCGGACCATCGGGCTGGACAGGCCGCGGCGCGGATTGCGAAGGCGGAAGGGCCGCACTGGCCAGAGCGCCCGTGCTGGCGGATGCAGGCGCGCGCACCACCGGCGTTGCAGAACCGGGCACCGGCGAAGGGCCGGTCACCCCCAGTTCGGCGGCGGCCAGTTCGCGCGAGCGGGTGTCGGACGTGCGCTTTTCCAGATCACTCGCCAGCGACGCGCCCATCTGGCGCTGTTGCAGCGGGATCGTCGCGTTCATCGTTTTCAGGCTGTCCATCGCCTGGGGCAGCCCCGCCGAGGCCGCGCGGGTCATCAGCGCATAGGCGCGCACCCAGTCCTTGGGCTGGTAATCGCCGTTGAAGGCCGCCACGCCCAGCAGATACATCGCGCGCGGTTCCCCCCGGTCGGCCGAGGCGCTCAGCCAGGGCATCGCGGCGGTCTGGCGGCCGGTCTGGAACAGCAGGATGCCATAGTTGTCGGCGGCGCGGGCATGGCCCTGCCGCGCGGCCTTGTGGAACCAGTCCTCGGCACGGGCCATGTCGCGCGGCATGCCCCGGCCCAGCTTGGCGGCCTGCCCCATGTTGAATTCGGCGTCGGCATCGCCCTTGGCCGCCGGCCCCTGCCACTGGCGCACGGCCTCGGCATAGTCGCCGCGCGACCAGGCGCTGACCCCGTCGCGCACGTCGGCACGGGCCACGCCGGGGGCCACGAAAGGCGCCAGAAGGGCGCCCAGAAGCGGGCCCAGAAACGGGAGGGCCATCGTGGTGAACGCGCCACGCCCGCGCCGCTTTTCACCCGTCTGGCCGCGTGTCTCGCCCGATGTCCTGCTCATGTCCCGGCCTTTTCCCGCTTCATCCGATACCCCGTTCCACAGGCGCCGTGGCACCTCTGGCAGGGGATTTTCCTCAGATATTGTGCATGGAGAATGGTAAACAAGTTTTCCACCCCGATCATCGACCTTATCCGGCGCGGGGCCCCCTCTGCCCGGATGTTAACCAAAATTTCAGTGCGATCTGCGATTCCCTCTGCTTGTTCGCATGCAGCTTCAGGGGGATACCTTGCGCGTACTGGCCTTGGCTTCGCAAAAAGGGGGATCGGGCAAGACCACGCTGTCCGGCCACCTCGCCGTTCAGGCGCAGCGCGCCGGGGCCGGTCCCGTCGTCCTGATCGACATCGATCCGCAAGGCTCGCTGGCCGACTGGTGGAACGAGCGCGAGGCCGATTTCCCCGCCTTTGCCCAGACCACCGTGGGCCGTCTGGCCGCCGATCTTCAGGTGCTGCGCCAGCAGGGCTTCAAGCTGGCAGTGATCGACACCCCGCCCGCGATCACCATGGCGATCCAGTCGGTGATTGCGCTGGCCGAACTGATCGTGATCCCCACCCGCCCCAGCCCGCACGACTTGCGCGCCGTGGGCGCCACCGTCGACTTGTGCGAGCGCGCGGGCAAGCCGCTGATCTTCGTGGTCAATGGCGCCACGCCCAAGGCGCGGATCACCGGCGAGGCGATCGTCGCGCTTTCCCAGCACGGCACCGTTGCCCCGGTCACCCTCCACCACCGCACCGACTATGCCGCCTCGATGATCGACGGGCGCACGGTGATGGAAGTGGACCCCACCGGCCGCTCCGCCGCCGAGATCGCCCAGCTCTGGGCCTATATCTCCGAACGGCTCGAAAAGAATTTCCGCCGCACCGTCTTTGCCGTGCCCCAGACCGGGCAGGCCGGGCTGGCCCAGGTGCGCGCGCTGGGTGGCGCGGCGCCGCGTCCGGCAGGCCATTTCGGCCGCCGGGTGAGCAATTGATGAAAAGGGATCAGGCTGCGATGAACGACCCCAAGCCCTTTGCGGCGCTGACCGGCACCCTGCTCGCCCGCAAGGGCGCCGCGCGCCCGGCCATGCGGCCCCAGGTCTCGCTTGATTGGGCCGACACGGATTCGGCCTTAAGGGAAGAACCGGTGCGCCCGGCCCGCATGGCGCTGGTCCCCGGTGCACGCCTGCCTGAAGTCGAACGGCCGGAGATCGAACAGCCCGAAATCGATACGGCCTGGACGGATATGGGCGAGCCCCTGCCCGGACTCTCTGCACCCGAGGCCCCCGAAGCCCCTGAAGCCGGAGAAGAAAACCCCGAAGTGCTGCGTCAGATCCGCCAGCTTTCGGGCATGATCAACCGCAAGGTCGCGGCCACCCGCCGCGCCAACGCCGATGTGGAGACCCTGCCGGGCAAGAAGGTCGCCTTCACGCTGCGGCTCGATCCGCGCCGCCATGCCCTGCTGCGCGCCTGCTGCACCGCCGAACGGCGCAGCGCACAGGCCCTGCTGGTCGAGGCGCTCGACCGTCTGGTCGATGCGACCCCCGGCCTCGAAGACATTGTCGCGCAACTGGCCGCCTCCGGCCATGCAGAACCCTCACGCTGATGTCGCCCGTTTCGACATCCCGCCCGGAAAAGGCCGCCATGACCCACCGCCCGCTCGCCATGCTTGTTTCCACCGCGCTCGCTGCGGGCCTGCTGGCCGGCTGCGCACAAGGTGGCCCCCGCCCTGACCAGACCGCCTCGCGCGCGGAATCGAGCCTGTCGGGCGGCGATGCGACCAAAGCCGTCGCATTGGCCGAACAGGCCGTGCTCGCCGATCCGCGCAATCCGGGCTACAGGATGCTGCTGGGCAGCGCCTACATGCGCGCGGGCCGCTTCGAATCCGCACGCCAGGCCTATGACGAGGCCATGGAACTGGGCGACGACAGCGGCAAGGTCGCGCTCAGCCTCGCGCTGACCGACATGGCGCTGGGCCACGAAGCCGTGGCACTCGACACCCTCGAAGCGCATCGCGACCAGATCCCGGTGGCCGATTACGGCCTCGCGCTGGCCATGGTGGGCCGCGCCGATCAGGCCGTGGACCTGCTCACCCAGGCCATCCGCTCTGGCGAGGGCACGCCCAAGCTGCGCCAGAACCTGGCCTATGCCATGGCCATGGCCGGCCACTGGCGCGAGGCGCGCGACATGGCCTCGCAAGATGTTCCCGCCGACCAGTTGACCGCGCGCATGGCCCAGTGGGCCCAGCTCAACGATCCCGACAACATGCGCCTGCGCGTGGCCGGGCTGCTCGGCGTGCCGATGCGCGAGGACACTGGCCAGCCCGCCGCGCTGGCGCTGGCAAACTTCCCCGCGCCCGGTGAACAGACCTCCGGGGAACAGGCGCCCGTGCGTCAGGCAGACAGCCAGAACGTAGCCCCTTCCCAGAAGGCCCCCGCGCTGGCCCGGTTTGCCGCGCAGGAACTGCCCGCCATCGATCAGGCCGATCATGGCCAGCCCGACCTTGCCGATGCCAGTTCGGCCCCCCCGGCCGAAAAGCTGGCCGCGATCGACATGCCGCCCCCGCCGCCCGCCGCCCCAGCCCCGCTCTCGCGCGCGGCAGCCCGCGACGAAATCCGCCCCGCCCCCCGGTTTGCGCCCGAGCCGCGCCTGGCCCGCGCCATCCCGCCCGCCATGGTCGCCCGCACGGCACAGGCCCAGGCCGCCAAAATGCGTCAGGCCCGCCTCGAAGCCCCGCGTGAAACCCCGCGCACAGGCATTCCGGCGGGCACGCCCATGATCCAGCTCGGCGCCTTTTCCACGCAGGAAGGCGCCCACCGCGCCTGGCGGCACTATCTGGCCGCCAATCCCGCGCTCAAGGACTATCGCCCGGTGATCACCAGCGCGGTGGTCAACGGCAAGCAATACTGGCGCACGCAAGCCGTCGGTTTCGCCAGCGCCACCCCGGCCCGTTCGCTGTGCGGATCGGTCAAGGCCAGGGGCGGGGTCTGCCTTGTCATGGCCAGCCCCATCGCCAGTCCCGCAACAGGGCCCGCAACGGGCGGCGCCCCCCATTCCCAAGCCATCCGTTTCGCCAGCAACCGTCGCTGAGGCGACGGTCCAGACGACGCGAAACGGGAAACTTTTCCCCCGCGCGCCCCAATCGGGCGTTGCAATCCGCCCGGCTTGCCGCCACTCAGCAGGGGTTAAGCCGGGGTCGTCCAGGCCCCGTCATGCAAGATTTCGTCGCAATGGGTGCCTTCCGTTGTGGCGAGCCTGACAGGAAGTTCGGATCGTCATGAAGTCCATCACCCGGCTGCCCCATTCCCGCCTGCGCACCCTTGTGGGGCGTGGCGCATTGTCGCTGGGACTGATGGCCAGCGCGGTCTCGCCGGTCGCGGGCAGCATCGCGATGGCGCAGGAACAGCAGCCGCAGCCCGCCGCCAATGCCTCAGGCCAGCTCAACATTCCCGCCAATGTCCAGATCTTCGGCAAGAGCGATCCCAACATGCGCCGCGCCACGGCCATCGTGAACGGCGAGATCCTCACCGGGACCGACATCGACCAGCGCCTCGCGCTGATCATCAACGCCAATGGCGGCAAGGTCTCGGCTGAAGAACAGGAACGTCTGCGCCTTCAGGTCCTGCGCAACCTGATCGACGAAACGCTCGAAATCCAGGAAGCCAAGTCGGCGGGGATCGAGGTGGACAGCGACGAGGTCGACCAGACCTACGAACGCGTCGCCAAGCAGAACTTCGGCCAGGACCCTTCCGCGCTCGACAAGTACCTGACCTCGATCGGCTCGTCAGCGGCCTCGCTCAAGCGCCAGATTCGCGGCGAACTCTCGTGGCAGCGCCTGCTGCGCCGCAACGTCCAGCCCTATATCAACATCTCGGACGGCGAAGTGCGCGAGATGATCGAGCGCCTCAAGGCCTCGAAGGGCACCGAGGAATATCGTCTGGGCGAAATCTACCTTTCCGCCAATGACACCAACCGGTCGCAGGTTCTGGCCAATGCCAACCAGATCGTCGAGCAGCTCAAGAAGGGCGGCAGCTTCGTGGCCTATGCCCGCCAGTATTCCGAAGCCTCGACGGCGGCGGTCGGCGGCGATCTGGGCTGGATCCGTCTGGCCCAGCTGCCCACCGATCTTGCCAATGTGGCCGCCTCGATGCAGCCGAGCCAGCTGGCCGGTCCGGTCGAGATTCCCGGCGGCTATTCCATCCTCTACATGATCGACAAGCGTCAGGTGCTCACCGCCGACCCGCGCGACGCGATCCTGAGCCTCAAGCAGATCTCGCTGACCTTCCCCAAGGGCATCGCCGAAAAGGACGCCGCCGCCAAGGCCTCCAGCTTTGCCAGCGCGGTCAAGGCCATCCACGGCTGCGGCGAAGTCGAGGCCATGGCCACCCAGCTGGGCGCCTCGGTCGTCACCAACGACCAGGTCAAGGCGCGCGACCTGCCCGGCGCGCTTCAGGACACCATGCTCAAGCTCTCGGTCGGCGAGGCCACGCCCCCGTTCGGCTCGATCGAGGACGGCGTGCGCGTGCTGATGCTGTGCGGCCGCGACGATCCCAAGACCTCGAACGAACCCAGCTTCGAGGAAATGCAGTCGCAGATGGAAGACGACCGCGTGAACAAGCGCGCGCAGAGCTACCTGCGCGACCTTCGCCGCGACGCGGTGATCGAATACAACTGATCGCAAACAGAGCAGATTTACCGGGGCATCACGTCACGCTGACGGGTGCCCCCGGTTTGCGTGGCGCGCAAAAGCGGCTATCGCAGCAGGCATGACTTCTGCTGCGACTTCTTCGGCCTCGTCTGCCGCGCCCCTTCCCTCCATCGGCCCGCTGGCCGTCTCGCTGGGTGATCCGGCAGGCGTGGGCCCCGAACTGATCGTGGCCGCATGGGCGCTGAGCGGAACCGCCGGGCTCGCCCCGTTCGTGGCCGTGGGCAGCCGCCGCGTGCTCGAACAGGCGGCCCGTCGCCGGGGCCTCCATGTCCAGATTCGCAGCGTGGGCAGCATTGCCGAGGCGCTGGCCGTCTTCGACGAGGCGCTTCCCGTGCTCGATCTGGGCGATGCGGACTACACGCCGGGCGAACCCGATGAAACGGGCGCCACCCTCGCCCTCGCGGCGCTCGACGCGGCCACCCAGCTCACCCTCGCGGGCGAGACCACCGCGCTCGTCACCGCGCCGGTCGCCAAGAGCTGTCTGGCCAAAGTCGGCTTCACGTTTCCCGGACAGACCGAATTCGTCGCCGCAGCCTGCGGCATTCCGGCTGACGAGGCGGTGATGATGCTGGCGGGCCCCACGCTGCGGGCCGTTCCGGTCACGGTCCATGTCCCCCTGCACGAAGTGCCGGGCCTGATCACCACCGATCTGGTCGCCCGCCGCGCGGCGATCACCGCGCGCGCGCTGGCCAGCGATTTCGGCATTCTGGCCCCGCGTCTGGCCATTGCCGGGCTCAACCCCCATGCGGGCGAAGACGGGCGCATGGGCCACGAGGACGCCGCGCAGATCGCCCCGGCAGTCGCCGCGCTGCGCGCTGCGGGCATTCTCGCGCGCGGGCCCCTTCCCGCCGACACGATGTTCCATGCCGCCGCGCGCGAGGCGTATGACGTGGCAATCTGCATGTACCACGATCAGGCGCTGATCCCGATGAAGGCGCTCGATTTCGACGAAGGCGTCAATGTCACGCTGGGCCTGCCGATCATCCGCACCTCGCCCGACCACGGCACCGCCTTCGACATCGCGGGCAAGGGCCTCGCGCGGCCCGGCGCGATGATCGCGGCCTTGCGCATGGCGGGCGAATGCGCCCAGCGCCGCGCCCTGCTGCCCGGTGATCCGGCGTGAGCAAAACCGGCATGAGCAAGGGTGGCCTGCCCGATCTCCCCCCGTTGCGCGAGGTCGTCGCCCGCCACGGGCTCTCGGCGTCCAAGGCGCTCGGCCAGAATTTCCTGTTCGACGAACAGTTGCTCGACCGCATCGCGGCCATCCCCGGCAAGCTTGCGGGGGCCAATGTCCTCGAAGTCGGCCCCGGCCCCGGCGGCCTCACGCGCGCGCTGCTGCGCGCGGGCGCGAACGTCACCGCGATCGAGATGGACAAGCGCTGCCTGCCCGCGCTGGCCGAACTGGGCGAGGCCTTTCCCGGCCAGCTCAAGGTGATCGAGGGCGACGCGCTCAAGGTCGATCCGGCCACCCTGTTCGACGGGCCGTGGCATGTCGTGGCCAACCTGCCCTACAACGTGGGCACCGCGCTGTTCACCGGCTGGCTTTCGGGCAAGGACTGGCCGCCCGCATGGCAATCGCTGACCCTGATGTTCCAGCTCGAAGTGGCCGAGCGGATCGTGGCGGGCACCGACAGCGACGCCTTCGGGCGCCTCGCCGTCCTCGCCCAGTGGCGCGCTTGCCCACGCATCGCGATGAAGGTTCACCGCAGCGCCTTCACGCCCCCGCCCAAGGTCATGTCCGCCATCGTCCACGTCACGCCAGCGGCCATGCCCGAAGGGGTCGTGCCGCGCATGCTCGAACGCGTGACCGAAGCCGCCTTTGGCCAGCGCCGCAAGATGCTGCGCCAGTCGCTCAAGGGCCTGCCCGGCGCGCTCGATGCGCTCGAGAAGCTCGGCATCGACGCCCAGCGCCGTGCCGAAACCCTCACTGTCGCCGATTTCGTGGCTATCGCGCGGGTGCTTTCGCCCCCCGCCTGAACAGGTTTCCGGCGGGGCCTGCGCGAGGCCCCGCCCAAAACATCAGGCCTTCTTCTGCTTGCTGAACAGCACGCGGTCTTCCGGGCCAAAGCCCATGCGCCAGATCACCAGGAAATAGACGCCAAGGATCGCCGCCACGCCGAACGAGAGTTCGACCCATTCGGGCACATAGCGCGCCAGAATGCCCACGATCACCGCAGGGACAGCCGCCCAGACCAGCGCCCAGCGCCACGTGCTCACCCCATGGCCCAGCAGGCGACCGAGCAGGCGCCCCTTGAGCACCGAAGTCAGCCCCAGCGATACCGTCAACGCCGTCGCCGCACCCAGCGTCTCATAAGCCTCGCCCCAGCCCATCTCGCGCGCGAGCAGGATGAAGGCGACCGTCAGCAGCCCCTGAAGGCCCAGCATCGCCAGCCCGATCCACAAGTTGCGCATGCGCGCCATGTAGATCAGCGCCGCCTCGCTCACCACGGCGGGCGAAGCGACCACTTCGCCGGCCAGCAGCATCGCCAGCGCGCCCGTGCCCATCACGAAATTGGGGCCGAACACCCCGATCACCCCGCGCGCGGGCATGCCCAGCGCCAGCGCGATGCCCGCCTGTGCGGCCACGATCCAGAAGCCCACCTGGCTGACCTGCCGGGCAATCGCGCCCAGGTTGTTCTCGCGCAAGTTGCGGGTGATCACCGGGCCCAGCACCGGCTCGAAGCTGGTCTTGAGCTTCTGGGGCAGCGTGGCGATCTGCTGGGCGACGAAATAGACGCCCACTGCCGCTGCCGGCGCAAACGTGCCGAGAATGAACAGGTCGAGCTTGCGCGTGCCCCACTCGATGGCATCGGCCCCGGCCAGCGGCAGGTTGTGCCAGGCCAGGCGGAACAGTTCGCCCGGACGCGGCTGCCAGTGACGGGGCAGGCGATAGCTCTTGTAGAGCGCGAGAAACGCGGTGACCATCGCGGCCAGCGTCGAGAGCCCGTAGGACAGGATCAACCCGCTGTTCAAAAAGGGCTTCCACCACAGCCCGCCCAGCCAGAACACCCCGGCCGCAATCGAGAGCGTCCATGGCTCGACCACCGCGCGCGCGCGCACCGTGGCGGCCACATCGAACCGGTAGGCGAGCGCGGCCAGCGCCACCTCGCACAGCGCCAGCGGCAGGATCGCGAGCGGCAGCAGCAGCCGCTCGATCCCGGTGTAATACCCGCTCGGGAACATCGCGACCGGGACCAGCCAGAGCAGCACCACGAACAGCGCCGAGACACAGACCGAAAGCAGCAGCGCGTCGGCCACCACGCTCGATGCATGGCCCTCTTCCTTGGCCAGTTGCTGGGCGAGCCCGCGCTTCTGGCCCAGCGTGGCGAGTTGCGCGGCCAGTTCGACCGCAATCGTCGCCGAGGCAAACCGACCGACGTTTTCCGCGCCATAAAGGCGCCCGGCAATGAACAGGAACGGGATACGCGCGACGAGGCGGATCACGAAGCCCAGGAAATTGGTGCGTCCGCCCTTGGCAAGCGCGGCAATGTCGGCGTTCTCGGCCTTCGTGCTGGTCGCGGTAGAGGAAACGGTCATGTCAGGTACGCGGCCCTTCGGCGCGAAGGGGGCGGGCCAGCAGGCTGGCGACAACATCGCGCGCCGGAGCGCGCCCTTCGATCAAGGTGACGACCGCTTCAACCAGCGGCATGGCAATTTCCTTCCGGCGGGCCAGATCGGCCAGGACAGGGGCGGTGAACGCCCCTTCGGCGACCGTCGCACGGCCACTCAGGGCTTGGGCTGCGCTCTGGCCTTCGCCCAGCGCCTTGCCCAGTGAAAAGTTGCGGCTCGACACCGACGAACAGGTCAGGACCAGATCACCCAGCCCCGATAGCCCCGAGAGCGTCTCGGCCTGCGCGCCCAGCGCCAGCCCGAACCGCTGCATTTCGGCAAAGCCCCGGCTGATCAGCGCCGCGCGCGCGTTCTGCCCCAGCCCCAGCCCCTCGACCACGCCGCAGGCAATCGCCAGCACGTTCTTGACCGCGCCACCGATCTCCGCACCGGTCACGTCCGCCGAGAAATAGGGCCGGAACGTGGGCCGCGCGATGGCCGGGGCCAGCCTGTCCCACTGCGCCTGCCCGCCCGAACAGGCCAGCGTCACTGCCGTCGGCAGCCCGGCAGCCACTTCATGGGCAAACGTCGGCCCCGAAAGCACCGCGATCTGCGCAAGGGGCGCGGCCTGCGCGGCCACTTCGCCCATCAGCCGCCCGGTCCCCGCCTCGATCCCCTTGGCACAGAGCACCAGATCGCCCGCAAACTGGCCGATCCCGGCCATGACCGGCCCGAGGAACTGCGCCGGGGTCACCCACAGCAGCACCGGCAGCGCGGCCATGGCGGCCAGATCGCTCGTCGCGGTGATCGTCGGGGCGAGCTGCGCCGAAGGCAGGTAGACCGGGTTGCAATGCTGCGTGTTGATCGTCTCGACCAGCGCGGCCTCGCGCGCCCAGAGGCGCACCGCGCGCCCGTCGCTCGCCAGCATCTGCGCCAGCGCCGTGCCCCAGGCCCCGGCCCCCACGACACCGATACCGGGCCCGCTGGAGGTCTCTTGTCCGCTCACGCCTTCACCCCCGCCCCGCGCACGGGCGCGGCCTGATCATCGAGCGGCCAGCGCGGCCGCGCGGGCAGGTCGAGCGGATCGGTAAACCCGGCGGCAAAGCGTTCGGCCCCGGCCCAGCCGATCATCGCGGCATTGTCGGTGCACAGCTTCACCGGCGGCGCGACCAGCCGCAAGCCCGCCTCGCCCGCCAGCGCTTCGAGCGCGCCGCGCAAGCTGGCATTGGCCGCCACCCCGCCCGCCACGACCAGCGCGGTCATGCCCGGCGCACAGGTTGCCAGCGCCCCGCGCGTGCGGTCGATCACGCAATCGATCGCCGCCTGCTGGAACGAGGCGGCCAGATCGGCTGGCGTATGCAGCCCCGAATCGCGCGCACGGACAACCGCGCTTTTGAGCCCCGCGAACGAGAAATGCGGCTCCCCGCTGCCCACCAGCGGACGGGGCAGGCGCACGACACGCGGGTTGCCCTCGCGCGCCAGCCGCTCGACCGCCGGGCCGCCCGGATAGCCCAGCCCCAGCACTTTGGCGGTCTTGTCGAAAGCCTCGCCCAGCGCGTCGTCGATGGTCGTCGCCAGACGGCGATAGCGCCCCAGCCCCTGCACTTCGAGAATCTGGCAATGCCCGCCCGAAACCAGCAGCAGGCAATAGGGATAGGCCAGCGAAGGATCGGCCAGACGCGGCGAGAGCGCATGGCCTTCGAGATGGTTGACCCCGATCAGCGGCTTGTTCGCGGCCATCGCCAGCGCCTTGCCCGTCACCAGCCCGACCATGACCCCGCCGATCAGCCCCGGCCCGGCGGTCGCGGCAATCGCATCCATATCGGCAAGGCCCAGCCCGGCATCGGCCAGCGTAGCGGCCACCATCGGGGCGATCACATCGGCATGGGCGCGCGCGGCAATTTCGGGAACGACCCCGCCATAGGGACGATGCGCCTCGTCCTGCGAGGCGATGCGCTGGGCGACGATACGTGTGTCGAGCGTCGTCGCGTCGCCGTCGATGACGGCAACGGCGGTTTCGTCACACGAGGATTCTATGCCAAGGATGAGAGCCATGCGGAGCTTCCCCTTAGAGATAATCCCGGTTACGGCAACCCACGCATGAACACCTCGCCGCACACGCCCGCTCAAACCCCCGGCCAGCATCCTGTTCCGCAACCGGATCGCCCCCAGCCGGATCGCCCTCTCCGTCTGGGCACCCGCCGCTCGCCGCTGGCCATGGCCCAGGCCGAAGAAACCCGCGCGCGCCTGTGCGCCGCGATGGGCTGGAGCGAGAGCGCGGTCGAACTGTGCCCGCAAGTGGCCAGCGGCGACCGCATCCAGGACCGCCCGCTTGCCGAAATCGGCGGCAAGGCGCTGTGGACCAAGGAACTCGACGCCGCGCTGCTCCATGGCGAAATCGACTTTGCCGTCCATTCGATGAAGGATGTCGAGACGATCCGCCCCGAGGAAATCGCGATTGCCGCCGTGCTGCCGCGCGCCGATGTGCGCGACGTGCTGGTCGGCGCGGCCAGCATTGCCGCGATTCCGCAAGGTGCGCGCGTGGGGACGAGCGCCCCGCGCCGCGCCGCGCAGATGCTCCATGCCCGGCCCGATGTCACGGTCGTCTCGTTTCGCGGCAATGTCGCCACGCGGCTGGCCAAGCTTCAGGCGGATGAGGCCGACGTGACCCTGCTCGCCGCCGCAGGCCTTGCCCGCCTTGGCGAAACCGGCGTGGGCCATGTGCTCGAAGCCGAAGACTGGCTGCCCGCCCCCGCGCAAGGGGCCATCGGTATCGAGTGCCTGGCCGGGCGCGCCGATATCCGCGCCCTGCTCGCCATGATCGACGATGCCCCCACCCATGCCGCGATCCGCGCCGAACGCGCGCTTCTGCTGGGCCTTGGCGGCACCTGCCACAGCCCGATTGCCGTGCTCACCCGCGCGGAAGGGGCCGACCTCGTGCTGCGCGCCGCACTGTTCAGCCCCGATGGCACCTTGCGGATCGAGGACAGCGCGCGCTTTGCCGCCGACGACGAGGCCGCCCCCCAGGCCCTCGCCCACCGCCTGCTCGAAGCCGCCCCCGAGGGCATCCGCGCCTTCTTCCACGGACCGCAGGCCTGAACCCGAACCGAAAGCCCCCTTCCATCCGTCCGCTGCTGATCCTGCGGCCCGAACCGGGCAATGGCCAGACCCTCGCCGCCGCGCGCGCGCTGGGGATCGCGGCCATCGGCGCGCCGCTTTTCGCGGTCGAGCCGACCGACTGGACCGTGCCCGATCCGGCCCGGTTCGCAGGCATCCTCGCGGGCAGCGCCAACCTCTTCCGCCATGGCGGGCCGGGCCTTGCCCCCTTGCAGACCCTGCCCGTCCATGCCGTGGGCGAACAGACCGCGCAGGCCGCGCGCGCGGCGGGCTTTGCCGTGGCCAGCGTGGGCGAAGGCGGGCTGCAATCGGTTGCGTCCACCCTCGCGCCGGGGCGCTACCTGCGGCTTTCGGGCGCCGATCCGGTCGCGCTGACCCTGCCCGAGGGCATCCACGTCGAAACGGTCAGGCTCTATGCGGCAAAGGCCCTGCCGCTCTCGCCCGCCGCGCAGGACGTGCTGCGCGCCCCTTGCGTCGTCGCGCTCCATTCGGGCGAGGCCGTGCGCCATCTGGCCGCCGAATGCGCGCGCCTGAACCTTCCGCGCGGCGCCATTCGACTCGCCTGTCTGGCCCCGCGCATCGCCGAAATTGCCGGGCCGGGCTGGGAAACGGTTGAAATTTCTGCAATGCGAAACGATCAACCATTGCTGGCGCTGGCCCGGCAAATGTGCAAGAACCCGTGACTTCGGGGTCACAGGCAAGCGAAAACAAGGATGCAGGACAGGTCTTCAGGACAGGAAACGCCGCGCGGATCGCGCGGACGTCGGCTGACGGCAGGTCTCGCGCTGCTCCTCGTGCTGGGCGGTGGCACGTCTGCCGCATGGTGGGCCAGCCACCACGGCTGGCTGACCATGCCCGTCATGATCGGGAGCGGGAGCGGCACCCCGGCTGACGACACCGCCTCGCAGGCCGCCGCCGCCGCGGTTGCCGTCGCCGCCAACAGCGCCGCAAGCGATGCCGCGCTTGCCGCCACCTCGGCCAAAGTCTCCGCGCTCGAACAGCGCCTCGCCGAACTCAACCAGCAGGCCAATGCCGCCTCGGGCCAGGCCACCCGCGCCGAAGCTCTTTTGCTGGCCTTCGCCGCCCGCCGCGCCATCGAACGCGGCCAGCCGCTGGGCATCCTCGAAAACCAGCTCCGCGTGCGCTTCGGCGCCGACCAGCCCGGCGCGGTCGACCGCGTGATCACCGCCGCCGCCCACCCCGTCACCCTCGGCTCGCTGGCCGAGGAATTCGCCGCCCTCGAACCGCGCCTCACCGGCGCCAGCCGCGAAGGCGGCACCTGGACGTGGATCTCGGCGCAAGTTTCCTCGCTGTTCGTCATCCGCCACGACGAAGGCCCCGATGCCACCCCCGCCAGCCGCCGCGACCACGCCCGCCTCGCGCTGGCCGGTGGCCGCGTCGATGCCGCGATCAGCGATGTCGAACACATGCCCGGCAAGGATGCCGCGACCGAGTGGCTCGCCCACGCCCGCGACTGGGTTTCGGCCCAACACGCGCTCGACCAGCTCGAAACCGCCGCCCTGCTCCTGCCCGGCCCGGAACAGCGCCAAGCCCAGCAGCCCCAGCCTGCCCCCAGCCCCGCGCCCGAGGCGGAGGCCACACCGGGCCCGGTTGCCTGACGGCAATTTACCAAAGAAAAAAGGTAAAGCAGGGGCCATCGCCCCTGCACCCCATTAGTTTGGCGAACACAGCGCTTGCTGTCCGGCACCAGTTTCCGGGGGCGCGGGGGCCACAAGCCCCCGCTTCATTCCTTTTTTCTTCAGAGCACCAGCGCCGCCGTCAGGTCGCCCGGTGCCGGGCCTCCGGCGGCCAGCATCGCCTTGTCGCGTTCGACCAGCCCCGGCAGGGTCTTGAGGCCGAAGCGGCGGATCAGGAAGCGTGCGATCGAGCCGGTGTCGTAGATCGTGTGGTCAACATGGCCCTTCTTCGCATGGGGCGAGACGATCAGCGCGGGAATGCGCGTGCCCGGCCCCCAGCGGTCGCCCTTGGGCGGGGCCACATGGTCCCACCAGCCGCCGTTCTCGTCGAAGGTGATGATCACCAGCATCTTGTCCCACTGGGGCGAGGTGCGCAGCACGTCGATGACCCCGGTGATGTGGCGGTCCCCGGCATCCACGTCGGAATAGCCCGCGTGCATGTTGAGATCGCCCTGCGGCTTGTAGAAGGTGACCGGGGGCAGCTTGCCCGCCTTCGCATCGGCCAGAAAGTGATTGGTGCGCGCCGTCTCGCCCAGCCCGCCGTCGCGCAGGCGCCGCTCGCGCGCGGGGGTGCCGGGGGCGAGATTGGCGAAATAGTTGAGCGGCTGGTGGTGCGGCTGGAAATTGGGCCGCGAGGGGAAGCTGGCGCTGTTGGCGCGGCCCGCCATGGCCTCGGCCCAGCCGCCCGCATACCACGCCCAGTCGACCCCGGCCTCGTCCAGCCGGTCGCCGATATGGGCGTGGCTCTGGGGCGGCAGGGTCTGCGACGTTACCAGCGCCATGCCCGGCTTGTCCGGGTCGGCCTGATAGGTCGGCAGGTAGGGCGGCAGCATGGTGTTGACCGCGCGGTGATCGGGGGTGAGCGAGTCGGGCACGAACCGCACCGGGCCGTCCATCGCGCTCGCCTTGGTGCCTGCGCGCAGCAGCGGGCGCGGCGGATCGGAATAGGCCGGGTCGAGCTTGACCACGCGATCCTTGGCCGGGCTCTTGTCGGCATCGGGATAGAACGGCGGGGTCGCGGCCACCAGATACTGGTGGTTGACGAACGAGCCTCCGAACGCGCCCATGAAGAAGGCGTCGCACAGCGTGAACTCGCGCGCGACGTTCCACAGCCGCAAGTTCGCGCGCCCGTCGCCATAATAGCCCATGACCAGCGCGCCGCTGTCGCCCCAGGCCACGAAGCCGTCGTTGCGCCCGCCGTTGATCTGCAACTGGTTGTTGTAGAAACTGTGGATCAGGTCGCGCGTGATCACCCCGTGGGGCAGCGGATCACCCGCCGGGGTCGCAAGCGCATAGGGCGCGTTGGGGCGCTCGGGCAGGTCGGCCTCGGTGATCAGGAACTCGGTATGTTCGACGACCTGCCTGTCGGGCACCATGCCTTCCCAGACACGCGGCAGGCGGTCGAGCACGCGCCCGTCACGGTCGCGCTGGAGCGCGCGCTCGGGCGGCAGCTTGGCGAGCGGCTGGGCAAGGCCGGGGAAATCGGCGAACAGGTTGTTGAAGCTGCGGTTTTCCGCATAGATCACGACAACGGTATCGATTTTGGCGCGCAAGGCGTCATCGATTGCAGCGCGGCTTTCCCCCGCCGCGCGCGCGGCAGCCGGGCTGGCCTCGACACCAGCCGCAGCGCCCGCCACCGCCAGCCCCGCCAGCAGGCTGCGGCGATCAAGGGCGGGACCGGCCAGAGCAGGGGCTTTGGGGTCGGTGGGGTCACTCATGATGGGGGGCTCCGTGGAACAAGATTCAAAAGGGGCAGGCAAAAGGCGATTCGGCCCGCCCCTAGCGGACCTCCTGCCCTCCTTTGATGACATGATCGACATGTTCGAGAATGGAAATATCGGCCAGCGGATCGCCGCTGACGGCGATCATGTCGGCAAAATGGCCGGGGCTGAGCGCGCCGACGTCATGGCTCCAGCCCAGAAGTTCGGCCGAAACGGTGGTGGCCGCCTGAATCGCCTGCATCGGGGTCATCCCATAGCGCACCATCACCTTGAACTGCCGCGCGTTGAGGCCGTGGGGATAGACCCCGGCATCGGTGCCATAGGCCAGCCTGACCCCGGCCCTGACCGCCTTGGCAAAACCGTCGCGCTGGGCCTGGGTGGTCTCGTCGTTCTTGCGCAACATGTCGGCGGGCCAGTGATGGGCGCGGCCATAGTCGCCGATCCAGTCGCCATCATAGATGTCCATGTCGAGCCAGACACCTTTGGCCTTGGCCATGGCGATGCCCTCGTCGTCGATCAGGCTGGCGTGTTCGATGGCCTTGACCCCGGCGCGCATGGCCGACTTGATCCCTTCGGCGCCATGGGCATGGGCCGTCACCCACGATCCGCGCCCGCGCGCGACGACGACCGCGGCGTGCATTTCCTCCTCGCTCAGTTCCTGCTGGCCCGGTTCGGTCCCTTGCGCGAGCACGGCGCCAGTGGCGATCAGCTTGATCGAATCCGCGCCATGCTGGAACAGCGCGTTGACCTTGCGCGTGGTGTCCGCCGCATCGGTGACGACGCCCGCGCGCATGGCGGCGGGCACTTCGACATCGGGGGCAAAGCCGGTCACCTCGCCGCCGCCGCCCGGAATCGTCACATAGGCCCCCACCGCGCTGATGCGCGGGCCGATCACGTCGCCCCGGTTGATCGCATCGCGCAGCGCGACATCGGCAAAGGCACGGAAATCGCCGCAATTGTGGACCGTGGTGAACCCCGCCATCAGCGTCTCGCGGGCATGGCGCGCGCCGATATAGGCGATGTCCATGGCCGAATGGAGCAGCGGTTCGGCCACGTTCTCCGACTGGTCGGCATCGGCAAGGTGGACGTGCATGTCGATCAGGCCGGGCAGAACGGTATAGGCCGACCAGTCGATCACCCGCGCGCCCGCAGGCACCGGGCCATCGGGCCCAATCGCCGCCACGCGCCCGTTCTCGACCCGCAGCAGCCGCGCGCCCAGCACTTTGCCTGCCTCGGGATCGACCAGATGCCCGGCGCGGACATAGACGGTCTGGTTATCGGGAACCGGCCGATCAGATGTCTGGGCATGGGCAGTGGAAGAAAGGGCGGGCAGGGCCTGACTCATCAGGAGGCTGGCAGCAAGAAAGCGGGCAGAACGCATCATGGGCGATACCCTAGACTGACCGCAAAGCGGGTTGCGAGCGAAATTTCGCCGGGCGCCAACGGTGGCACTCGCGGTGTCGGGATCGGGCCTGCAAAACGGCCATTTCACGGTGTTTCACCGGCGCGACACTTGGCCTCCCAACCCTATCAATAGGTACTGTCGGCCCCTCGACCAGGCCGCGAAGCTGGACCTATATCCTACTGGCGAAAGTTCGGCATGAGGATTAGCCTGACCCCACAAGAAGGGCGGCTATTCACGCCACAATGAACAGAGAGGGTACCTGTATGGCCGAAGCCATTTATCCCGTTCCCGCTGCCTGGTCCCAGGACGCGTTGATCGACGGGGCGCGCTATGATGCGATGTATCGCCGCTCGGTGGAAGAGCCCGAGGCCTTCTGGGCCGAGGAAGGACGCCGGCTCGACTGGATCAGGCCCTTCACCAAGGTCAAGAACACCAGCTTCCACGAGGCCGATTTCGGCATTCGCTGGTTCGAGGACGGCACGCTCAACCTCTCGGCCAACTGCCTCGACCGGCATCTGGCCACGCGCGGCGATGACGTGGCCATCCTGTGGGAACCCGACAGCCCCGACGACGCCTCGCGCGCGATCACCTATCGCGAACTCCACGCCCAGGTCTGCCGCCTGGCCAACCTGCTGAAAGAGCGCGGGGTCAAGCGCCGCGAGCGAGTGACGATCTACCTGCCGATGGTGCCCGAGGCCGCCGTTGCCATGCTGGCCTGCGCGCGGATCGGGGCGATCCACTCGATCGTCTTCGCCGGATTCTCGCCCGATGCGCTGGCCGGGCGCATCGAGGACTGCGACAGCCGCGTCGTGCTCACCGCCGACGAGGGGCTGCGCGGGGGCAAGCGCGTGCCGCTCAAGAAAAACGTCGACGAGGCGCTGACCCATTGCCCCGGCGTTGACACGGTCGTCGTGCTCGCCCGCACGGGCGCGAGCGTGCCCATGGTCGAAGGCCGCGATCTGGCCTGGGCCGAGGCGGTCGGTCGCCAGAGCGAGGCCTGCGAGCCCGAGGAAATGAACGCCGAAGACCCGCTGTTCATCCTCTACACCTCGGGATCGACCGGCAAGCCCAAGGGCGTGCTCCACACGACCGGCGGCTATGCCGTCTGGGCCTCGATGACCCACGAATACGTGTTCGACTATCGCCCCGGCCAGATCTACTGGTGCGCGGCCGACATCGGCTGGGTCACGGGCCATTCCTATATCGTCTATGGGCCGCTCGCCAATGGCGCGACCACGGTGATGTTCGAGGGCGTGCCCAACTATCCCGATGCCAGCCGGTTCTGGCAGGTGGTCGACAAGTACAAGGTCGAGATCTTCTATGGCGCCCCGACCGCGCTGCGCGCGCTGATGCGCGAGGGCGACGAGTGGGTGAAGAAGACCAGCCGCGCCTCGCTGCGCGTGCTGGGCAGCGTGGGCGAGCCGATCAACCCGGAAGCCTGGGAATGGTATCACAAGGTCGTGGGCGAAGGGCGCTGCCCGATCGTCGACACCTGGTGGCAGACCGAAACCGGCGGCGCGATGATCACCCCCCTGCCCGGCGCCACCGCGCTCAAGCCCGGTTCGGCCAGCCGCCCGATGTTCGGCGTGGCCCCGGCCCTGCTCGACAACGACGGCCAGGTTCTCGAAGGGGCGACCGATGGCTGCCTCGTCATCGCCGACAGCTGGCCGGGCCAGATGCGCACCGTCTGGGGCGACCACGAGCGCTTCTTCCAGACCTATTTCACCACGTTCAAGGGCTATTACTTTACCGGCGATGGCTGCCGCCGCGACGAGGACGGCTATTACTGGATCACCGGCCGCATCGACGACGTGATCAACGTCTCGGGCCACCGCATGGGCACCGCCGAGATCGAGAGTGCGCTGGTCGCCCATGCCAAAGTCGCCGAAGCGGCGGTCGTGGGCATGCCCCACCCGATCAAGGGGCAGGGCATCTATGCCTATGTGACCTGCAACACCGAGGTCGAGCCTGACGAGGACTTGCGCCGCGAACTGGTCGCCTGGGTCCGCCACGAGATCGGCCCGATCGCCACGCCCGACGTGATCCAGTTCACCCCCGGCCTGCCCAAGACCCGCTCGGGCAAGATCATGCGCCGCATCCTGCGCAAGATCGCCGAAAACGACCTGGGCTCGCTGGGCGACACCTCGACTCTGGCCGATCCCTCGGTGGTCGACAACCTGATCGCCAACCGCCCGGCCATGGCCCATGCATGACAGGACAGGGCCTGAAAAAGGGGCGCCCCGAACAGGGGACATGCCGCCGCTTTTTCAGGCCCACCTGTTCCAGAGCCGAGACAGCCGCTTCGCCCGCCCGGCCCGCAACGATCACGAACGGTAGGACTGATTCGCCACATCTGTTATTATTCGGAAATCCCCGAAAAGACGTGCGACACGCACGCCAAGGCCCTGCCCAAGATGACAGCAACCTTGCGGAAACGCAGGGAATTCGGGCTATTTTCGGGAAAAGTTGTTTGCCCGGCGCAGGGAATTTAACGGCGTCCTCTCCCTCCGCCGCGCCGGGCATTATGCTTTTTTATGCCTGCCCATCATAGCGGCTTCATCTGGCACCGCCAGCCCTAAAGTGCATACCTATTCTTCATCGGTGCATGGTGCATTGCTGCAACATCGCGCGCCGTGCTTCTGCTCCCGTCGCGCTGCCCCGCCCGATTTCCATGGCAGCCAGAAAAGCCACGGATATTTAAGAGTCTGATGCGAAATTCGCCGGAAAGGCGAATTTCGGTTCGGCACCGGCCCGCTCCCCCACCCGGCCACCCAACGATAGTACCCTATGGGAGGCCGGGTGGGGGAGCGGGCCGGTGCCGAACAATCCGAAACGATAGTTTCGGATCAGACACTCAGGCATGGTGCCGCGCACGTTCAGGGGAGCATGTCATGTCTGCCGCCAGTTTTCTTCTCATCCTGTTCAGCGTGAGCCTGTCCGCGCTGGCGCAGCTTCTGCTCAAGACCGGCGTAGGCCGGGTGGGGACCAGCCACGCCGGGATCGACACGATGCTGGCCTATCTCACCTCGCCCTGGGTTCTGGGCGGGCTGATGCTCTATGGGCTGGGGGCGCTGGCCTGGCTATTCGTGCTGGCCCGCCTGCCGCTGAGCGCGGCCTATCCGTTCGTCGGCCTCGGCTTCATCCTGACCATGCTGATCGGGGTGAGCGTGCTGGGCGAGGCGGTTTCGACCGGGCGCGTGGCGGGCACGCTGCTGATCGCGCTGGGCTGTGTCTTCGTGGCGCGCAGTGTGGCCTGAGGTGATGGAAAGCCCTGTTTTCTTGCCTGATCCCGATTCGCCCGCCTCCCCTTCCGCTCCCCCTCTGGTCGTCGATCTCGACGGCACGCTCGTTCGCGGCGATCTGGCGATGGAGGCCATGATCGTGGTGGCCCGGCGCGGGCTGGGCCCCCTTCTGGCCCTGCTGGCGATGCTGCTGCGCGGGCGCGGCGCGCTCAAGACCTGGCTGGCGCGGGTGGCGCCGGTCGATCCGGCGCGGCTGGCCTACCGCCCGCAAGTGCTCGCCCGGATCACGCAAGCGCGCGCGCAGGGCCGCCCGGTCTGGCTGGCAACCGCCGCCCATCGCCGCAATGCCTTGCGGGTGGCGGCCCATGTGGGCCTGTTCGATGCCGTGCTGGCCAGCGACCATCGTCACAACCTCAAGGGCCCGCGCAAGCTGGCCGCGATTGGCGCGCAGGCCGGTGGCCAGCCTTTCGACTATCTGGGCGATTCGCCCGCCGACAGGCCGATCTGGCAGGCCGCCCGCTGCGCGCTGACTGTCGGCGTGGCGAGCCACTGCGCCCATGAACAGCGGCTCGGCCCCGCGCCCCGGCGGCTGCGCGCGCTCGCCCGCGCGGCCCGGCCCCACCAGTGGGCCAAGAACGCGCTGGTCTTCGTGCCGCTGGCCAGTTCGGGCCTGCTGACGCAGCCCGCCGAACTCGCGCGCTCGCTGGTCGCTTTTGCCTGTCTCTCGCTGATCGCCTCGGGCGTCTACCTGATCAACGACCTGCTCGACATCGAGGCCGACCGCCTCCACCCGCGCAAGGCCCGCCGCCCGCTCGCCGCAGGAGAGCTGAGCGTGCCACAGGCCCTGATCGCCGCGCTGGGCAGCACCGTTCTGGGGCTGTCCATGGCGCTGGCGCTGCTGCCCCCGGCGGCCTTTGTGGCGATGGTCGCCTATTGCGCGCTCACGCTGGCCTACAGCCTGCGCCTGAAGGCCGCGATGATCGCCGACGTGCTGACGCTGGCCTGCCTCTATACCTTGCGGATCATCGCCGGGGCGCTCGCGCTCGAAGTGCCGGTGTCCTCGTGGCTGCTGCTGTTCTCGGTCTTCTTCTTTCTCTCGCTCGGCTATCTCAAGCGCTATGTCGAGCTTCTGGGCAGCCCGCGCGCCACCCACGAGCTGCTTTCGGGGCGCGGCTATGTCCCCGCCGATGCCGATATCGTGGCCCCCAGCGGCATTGCGGCGGGCATGGTGGCGATCCTCGTCCTCGTCCTCTTTGCCGAGGCCATGGGCCGGACGGGCACATATGCCTCGCCCGAATGGCTCTGGCTGCTGCCCTTGCCGCTGCTCTACTGGCTCAACCGCATCTGGATGATGGCCCGGCGCGGACAGGTGGACAGCGATCCGGTCGCCTTCGCGATAACCGACACGCGCAGTCTGGCGGTCGGCGCGATCATGGCCGGGTTGCTGCTGGTGGCCAAGTTCGCGCATGTGCCCGTGCACCTGCTCGCCCTCGTGAAACCCTGAACACGGCAAAAGGCGCGGAACCAGCTCGTGAAGGGTCGCGCCGAAAGGGTGGATCGCGCCGAAAGGGTGGATCGCAGGGCCCCCGCTCGTCTATAGATCGGCGCGATGAGGCCTGCCGACCCCCAAGTTCCTGCCATGCTTCCCCGGCGCGCCGTTCTTGGCGGGCTGGTGGCCGGCGGCCTTGGCGCGGCGCTGGCCCCGTTCGATCCGGCTTTTGCGCGCGACATGCTGCGCGTGCGGGTGCGACAGGGCCTGTTGCGCGGACGCATGGAAGGGGGCGTTCGGGTGTTCACCGGCATTCCCTATGGCCATGCCGCGCGCTTCGGGCGGCCCGTGCCCGCGCGCGACTGGGCCGACGAGCGCGACGCCACGCAGCCCGCCCGCGCCGCGCCCCAGCCGCAGGATGCCGGCGCGGTCCAGGCCGAAGATTGCCTGCAACTCAATGTCTGGGCCCCCGCCGCGCCCCCGCCCCCGCATACCCGCTACCCTGTGCTCGTCTATATTCACGGCGGCAGCAACGAGACCGGCTGGAGCGGCGCGGCGATGACTGCGGGCGACCGCTTCGCGGCCCATGGCGTGGTCTGCGTCACGCTCAACTACCGCCTCGGCGCGCTGGGTTTTCTCGAACTGGGGGGCATTCTGGGCCCGGCCTATGCCGGCAGCGGCAACAATGCCCTGCGCGACATCATTCTGGGCCTGCAATGGGTGCGCGACAATATCGCGGCCTTTGGCGGCAATCCCCACGCGGTCACGGTGGCCGGGGAATCGGCGGGGGGCAAGAATGTCGGCACCCTGCTGGGCCTGCCTGCCGCCGACGGGCTCTATGCCCGCGCCATGGTCTTCAGCGGGGGGGCGCAGACGATCAACCTTCCGGGCGACGCGCAGACGTTTGCCGAGGCCGTCACCCGCCGTCTGGGCGGGCGCGAGCGCCTGCTGGTGGCGCCCTTTCCCGCCATCGTCGCCGCGCAGGCCGCCGTGCGCCGGGCCTGGCCGCGCGGGCTGCCGTTCCGCCCCACGCTCGACGGGCGCTTCATGCCGATGGTTCCGCTGTTCCGCGTCGCGCGTGGACAAGCGCCGCGCGTGCCGCTGCTGATCGGCTCGAATGCCGATGAAAGCCGCCTGTTCCTGACCGAAACCCAGGCCGCCCGCCCGCTCAACTCGCAAAGCGTCGCCAACGAGACGATGGCCCGCATGGCCGCGCTCGATCAGGCCTATGCCCGCGCCTTCCCCGATCTCTCGGGCGCGGAACGTCACTGGAAGCTGCTGACCGCCGAGGAATACATGATGCCCGGCCTGCGTCTGGCCCGCACCCATGCGGCCCACGGCAACCCGGTCTGGCGCTACCGGATGGACCTGCCCGCGCCCGGCGGGCCCAACAAGGGCAGCACGCCCCATGTCCTCGACGTGCCGCTCACCTTCGATCATGTGACCCTGCCCATCGCCGGGCAGATGTTCGGCTTTTCCGCCGCGCAGCAGCCGATGGCCGATGCCTGGCATGGGGCGGTACTGGCCTTTGTCAGGGGCGGGGCGCCCGGTTCGCCCGGCCTGCCCCTGTGGCCCCGGTTCGAGCCGAGCAACCATGCCACGATGGTGGTCGACCGGGTCAGCATGGTCGTCGACGATCCTGATTCGGCCGAACGCATGCTCTGGGGCGAACCCGCGCTCGTGCCCCTGCCCCAGCAGATCGCCCGCTCGGGCAATCGCCTGCTGGGGTAAAAAGGCGATTGTCTGATCCGGAACTGCGTTCCGGATCGTTCGGCACCAGCCCTCTCCCCCACCCGACCTCCCTACGATAGTACCCTATGGGAGGTCGGGTGGGGGAGAGGGCCGGTGCCGAACCGAAATTCGCCTCTCGGCGAATTTCGCATCACGCGCCTACAGCGCCTCGGCCAGGACCGAGGGCAGGCGGTCGGCCAGCCCCACGATCAGTTCGCCAAACAGGCCATTGGCCCAGGCAAACCAGCTGCGCGTGAACGTCGCCGGGTTGTTGCAGTCGACCGCCTCGTGCATGAACCCGGTGCCCGCGTCGCTGTCGCGCAACTGGCGCAGCAGCGGGGCGATCTCCGCCGGATCGCTCGACGAGAGCGCGCGCACGATCAGGCTCATCGGCCAGACCTGCCCCTTGCCCACATGGGGCCCGCCGATCCCCTCGATCGCGGTGCCCTTGAAGAAATAGGGGTTGGCCTGCGACCAGCAGGCCTGCGCGGTCGCATTCCACAAGGCATCATCGGGGTCGACACAGCCCAGATAGCCGAGCGAGAGCAGCGAGGGCACATTGGCATCGTCCATGAACAGCGCGTTGCCATAGCCATCGACCTCGTAGGCCCAGACCTGCTGTCCATCGGGCAGACGCATCGTGCCCCATTGCGCGAGGGCGGCGGCCACTTCATCGGCCAGTGCGCGTGCATCGGCGGCCAGCGCGCTGTCGGCGCGGGCGCCTTCGGCCACGAGGGCCATCTCGCGCAGGGTCGTCACCGCAAAATGGTTGGCCGGGATCAGGAAGGGAAACGTGCAGGCATCGTCAGACGGACGAAAGCCGCTGTGGATCAGCCCCACGGGCCGCGCAGGCGCGCCATAGCCATCGAGGCCGAGCGTCTCGGTCGGGCGGTCGCTGCTGCGGCGGAAGGCATAAGGGCCGGGCCCGTCCTTGCGCTGCTGTTCGCGGAACGTGGCGACCGTCAGCCGCGCGGCGGCGGCCCATGTCTCGTCGAAGGGCCGCGTATCGCCGCTGGCCTGCCAATAGCGATAGGCCAGACGCATCGGGTAGCACAGCGAATCGACCTCCCACTTGCGCTCGGCCACCCCCGGCTTCCTCGTGGTCTGGTCGTCCTTCGTCCAGGGCAGGCCCTGCGCGGCCTGCGGGCTGCGCATGAAGGCATTGGCATAAGGATCGAGCAGGATCGAACGCGCCTGCCGCGCGATCAGCCCGCGAAACAGCGTGGCGAGGGTCTCGTCCTTGCGCACGAGGTGGACATAGGGGAACAGTTGCGCGCTGCTGTCGCGCAGCCACAGCGAGGGGATGTCGCCGGTGATCACGAAGGCGTCGATCCGCCCGTCGGCCAGCCCCAACTCGACCGTGGTGTCGAGCGTGTTGGGATAGCAGGCCTCGAACATCGCGCGCAGCTTGGGATCGGCGATCATCGCGCTCACGCGGGCGATCTCGTCCTCGACCGCGCGGCAGGTCAGGCGGCGCTGGCCATGGGGCGGGCGGCCGCGCGCGGGGGCCACATTTTCCTCGACCGACGGGGTGGGCGCGGGGAGAGGCACGGCCTGGGGCCCCTGCCCCCCCTGCAACGCGGCGAATTCGAGACGGGCCTGCGCCGCCTGCGCGCACTCGGCCCCCGGCGGGCCGGACACCAGCGCCCCCGAAGCGAGCATAGCCGCGCCCTTGACCAGCGTGCGGCGATCGAGAGCCGGCGAAGCCACATCGGCCTGAGGCGGGACGGATCGGGTTTCTGACGTGTTCATTCTCGCCCTCCTTCCTGCGGCATCACCCCCGCAGCATGGCCCCGCCGAGGTTAACACCCGTGTAACCGGAACCCTTTCCCGATGCCTTCGCGCGCCCTGGGGAAATGTGCAAAAGTCTTTTCCGGCAAGCCCCTGTTCAGGGCTTGGCAGACACGCCCGCCTGCGCCAAACCTTTCCCGGACCACCCGGACTTCATCCTGAGCGGACTTCATCGGCATGACTGCGCGCGTCTTTTCCCGTCACCATTCACACAAACGCGCAGCAGGAAGGGGACCGGGGAGATTGGCCAAAAGCCTGGTCGCCGGTCTGGCGGGCCTCGGGCTCGTGGGCATCGTGGCCGGGCCACTGGCCCCGGCGGCGCTTGCCGAAAGCGGGCGTTTCGAACTGACCGGGCCCGACTTGCGGATCACCGTCACGCGCGCGGGCAAGGAGCTGCCGCTCGGCGCGGTGCCGAGCCTGGCCGAAGGCGACATCCTGCATATCGCCGCCTCGCTGCCCGGCGACCAGAGCGCGCACCTGATGGTCGTCTCGGCATTCCTGCGCGGGGCCACCAATCCGCCCCCGCGCGAATGGATCGGCGTCGCCCGCACCTGGCGCGACAAGCCCGCCGAACAGACCCTCACCCTCACCGTCCCCAAGGGCGCGCGGCAGATGGTCGTGCTCGTCGTGCCCGATACGCGCGGCGCGCAAGGGGCGCTGGTCGATGCGGTGCGCGGCAAGCCGGGCGAATTCGTCCGCGCCAGCCAGGATCTCAACCAGGCCTCGCTCGACCATGCCCGGCTCGATGCCTTCATCGCCGCCGTTCGCGCCGACAGCATCGCCCACCCGCAAGGGCTGCGCAAGATCGCCCCGGTGCTGGCCCACAGCCTCTCGATCAAGCTCAACGAGGACTGCCTCGACAAGATCGCCGAGCAGCAGGCCTCCTGCCTGGTCGAAAACCGCGAGGCGCTGGTTCTCAACGATGTCCACACCAGTTCGCTCACCGAGACCCTCGCGGGCGCGCCGACCGATCTGGCGCTCACCGTCAGCGCCACCGCCGCGGCCGGGGCCGGGCTCTACAGCCCCTATATCGGTGTCGTGCGCGATCTGGCCCGCGTGCTGGGGGCCTTCAGCAACCCGCAATTCAGCTACCTGCCCACGCTTGCGGTGGTGAACGGCCCGGTCGCCTCGCTGCGGCTCAACACCGCCCCTTCGTTCAGCAAGCCCAAGTCGGTCATGGTCATGGCCATGCCCGCCATCGGCGCCGACAGCCCGCCCCAGTTGCGCAGCACGGCCCCCGGCCCGCTCTGCGCGCGCAGCGGGCCGCTGGTCCTGCCGGTCGAGGGCGCCCCGCTGATCTTCGCCACCGGCTATGCCCACGACATGAGCGCGCGCCTGACCGCGCCCGAAGGCAAGCAGAGCGAACTCGACGTAACCCCCTCGGCCGAACACGGCGGCTATCTGGTGACCAGCGAACACCTGCCCCAGAACGTGGGCACGGTGCGGCTCCATCTGCACGGACGCTGGGGCTTCGACGCGTTCGAAGGGCCCGATTTCCTCGTCCAGCGGGCCGATGACGGGCCGTGGAGCCGCAGCGCGCCCGTGGGCTCGACCAATCCGGCCGAGGCGGGCGGGCCGCTGGTCGCCGGGCGCGACAACACCGTCACACTGGCCGGCCCCTCGCCCGGCTGTGTCGAGGATGTCAGCCTGCGCCTCGGCAATGGCCCGGCCCGGCCCGTCGCCTGGCATGCCACCGACGAGGGCCATGTCAGCGTGACCGTCCCGCTGGCCGAAGGCGAGACCGGGGACGTGCGCCTCGAAGTGCGCGAACAGGGCATCGCCAGCCCGGCAACGGTCGCCTTGCGCGCGCGGGCGGAAAGCAGCCGGATCGACAGCGTGGAAATCCATGCCGGCGACAACGAGGCGGTGGTGACCGGCCAGCGCCTCGAACAGGTGCTGGGCGTGAGCCTGGGCGACATCGATTTCCGCCCCGATGGCCTCACCCGGCAAGGCCGCACCGACCGCCTGCACCTGACAGCTCAAAACGCGGCGGGCCAAAGCACGACAGGTCAAGGCGCGACAGGTCAAAGCGGGGCCCCCCAGGGTTCAGGTGGCAAGCCGGGCCCGGCAACAAGGGCAAGCCGGGTGGGCGAGGCCGGAACCATGGTCAAGGTCGTCGTCCGCCTCGAAGACGGGCGCAACCAGGGCGTCACCGTGCGAATCGCCCCGCCGCGCCCGCGCATCGACATGATCAGCCGCACCGTGAACCCCGCCGCGATCGTGCCCGGCACGCGCCCCCTGAAGCTGAGCGCCGACGACCTGCTGCCCGAGGACGGGGAACTGGTCTTCTCGGTCAAGGCCGGGCCGGGCACGACCCTCGACCCGGACGATGCCATCGAAGTCGCCCGCGCGGGCAGCCAGAGCGGCTTGCGGCTCACCTCGGGCAAGGGGCTGATGATGGTCGACGGGCAAGTCGTGGTCGCAACGCTGCGCGCGGCAGACCTGCCGCCGGGCAGCTTTGGCCCGCTGCGCTACCGGCTGGTACAGGCGCCCGGTACGCCCGTGGGGGGCAATGCGGGCAACGGCGAACAGGTCGGCGCGTGGCAACCGCTCGCCACCCTCGCCCGGCTGCCCCGGATCACCGGATTTTCCTGCGATGGCGCGACCTCGCTGCCCTGCACGCTGAGCGGGCGCAACCTGTTCCTGCTCGATGCCGTTGCCGCCGACGCGGACTTCACCCGCGCGATCACCGTGCAGCCCGGCTTTACCGGATCGAGCCTGCGCGTGCCGCGCCCGGTCGATGGCACGCTGCACTTGCGCCTGCGCGATGCGCCACAGGCGCGCGTCGGGCTGGCCATCAACTGAACCGCCTGCCGGTGGCGCTCCACCGGCAGGCGCAAGAGTTCAGGTCGGAAGGGGCCTAACAGGAAGAGGCTGACAGGAAGGGGCTGACAGGGAAGGATCAGGCAGCGAGGAACGAGGGCGCCTTGCGCGCTCCGCCGCTCTGGCCCGGAGGCACGAGGTCGAGCGCATAGCCGCGAGTCGGGCTGACCCCGGTGCGCGCATGGCTCGTCCCCGGACGAATCTCGCCAGTCGGGCGGAAGCCCAGCTTGGCCAGAACCCGGCCCGAGCCCGGATTGTCGACGAAATGCCGCGCAGCAATCCGCCGGTGGCCGAGCGAGGCCGCCACACAGAGCAGCGCGCGCGCCGCTTCGGTCGCATAGCCCCGTCCCCAGTGCTCGCGCGCGATCCAGTAGCCGAGCAGCGGGGCCGAATCGGTGCCGCCCGGCTCGTCCTGGGTGGTCTCGCCTTCGGCGCACGCGTTTTCATTGGCGATCAGGCCCGCGCAGCCGATCAGCTGCGCCCCGTCGGCGCCGGGGAGCGTGATGAAGAAATGGGGGTGGGCCTCGTCCTGCTCGCGCGCGGCGAAATCGCGCGCGTCCTCGGGCCGATAGGGCCAGGGTGCCTTTTCGAGATGGCGCACGACGTGCTCATCATCGATCAGGGTGTGAAGTTCGGCCCAGTCTTCCGGCCAGCCAGGCCGCAGGAACAGCCGCTCGCTGCGAATGAACATACTCAGTCTCCGTCAACCGCTCCCTTTCGCCAACGCGCTATAAGCAGCATGCGATGACAGGGATATTGCGTGACGCGCCAGATGCTTCGATTTTCGAGATAAACGGGATTTTCGAAGCAGATGGTGCGGTGCGGGTGAGGGAGACAAAGAAAAAGGGAGACAGGGCGGGGCCCCTCTCCCTCGTTCAGCCGACCTGGGGTCGGCGGGGCCATCCTGTCGGGATGGCCCATGGCATGACCATCCGCTTATTCGGCGGCTTCGGCCATCGCGTCGACCGACACGTACTTGCGGCCAAGTTTGCCGGCGTGGAAACGCACGCGGCCATTGGCGAGCGCGAAGAGCGTGTGGTCCTTGCCGAGGCCAACATTGGCGCCGGGGTACACGCGCGTGCCGCGCTGACGGATGATAATGTTGCCGCCGACCACTTCCTGGCCGCCGAACTTCTTCACGCCGAGGCGCTTGGACTGCGAGTCGCGACCGTTACGCGACGAGCCGCCTGCTTTCTTGTGTGCCATCTCTGCTTACTCCGAACTGGCGCTCAGGCGACCGACACGATGCGCAGCAGGGTCATCTGCTGGCGGTGGCCGTTCTTGCGACGGTAGTTGTGGCGGCGGCGCTTCTTGAACACCACGACCTTTTCCGACTTGGCCTGGGCGATGATTTCCGCCGAGACGGTCACAGCCGAAGCGTCGGCCAGTTCGCCGTCCTTGCCAGCGAGCAGGATGTCACCGAGGGTGATGGTCTCACCGGCTTCACCAGCCAGCTTTTCCACCGCGATCTTGTCTCCGGCGGCCACCCGGTACTGCTTGCCGCCCGTGCGCACAATTGCGAACATGGTTCTGCTATCCGTTTCAAATGCCTGGCCCACCAAGCACCCCGATCGGTCGAAAGTTCCGAATCGCGGACAGCGGGCAAATGTTGGTCCTCTCGCGAAGACGCGAAGTCCCGGAAAGAGCGGCGCGGATAGTCCAAGCAGGGGCCCATGTCAACGCCGCAGCATGGTGAAATGCGCGAAGGGCGCGGCCTTTTCACCTGCGGGCACCCGTTCCCGGCCCTGCTCCGGCCCTGGCCCGACCATGCCCGCGAGCTTGGCCACTGGTCTTGCGCCGCGTCCGTGCTATGGCACCGCCATGGCCTCCCCGTCGACCCCTCATACGCGCCCCTTGCGGGTTTTTCCGGCCCTTTTGCTGGCTTGTCCGCTCGTTCCGGCTCTCGCGCTGGGGGGCTGTACCGATGATCGCGGGCGCATCCCCTCGCTCGCGGCCCGGCCGGTCGAACTCGAATACAGCGAAGGCATCACGCCGCCCGCGTCTGCCCCTGCATCGCCCCCGGCTCCTGCCGTCAAGAGCGATTCGCCCGCCCCTGCCCCTGTCGAGTCGCCCGATGGCGCGCCCCTGACCGGCGCCCCGCTTGCCGCACGCCTGACCGCTCTGGAGGCACAGGCCAGCGAGGCCGATTCCCGCTTCACCGCCATGGCGCCCGACGCCACGCGCACCATCACCGCCGCACAGAAGGCCCCGCGCGACAGCGACATCTGGTCGGCAGGGCAAGTCGCCCTCGCCCGCCTTCAGGGCGCGCGCAGCGATACCGCGATTCCCCTCGCCGACCTCGACACGATGGCCAGCGAAGCGGCGATCAGGGCGGTCGACCATCCCGAGATTCAGGGCGATGTGAAGCGAATCGAGACCGTGCGCGATGCGGTCGCGGCGCGCCTGGTCGCGCAGGATGCGCTGCTCGGACGCCTGCACGGGTAAAGGGGAAGCCCGAAGGCTTCCTTAGCAGCGCGCCCCTTACCAGCGGGCCCCTTACCAGCGGGCTCGGTCGGTGAAATCCTGCGCGCGCGGTTCGATCCAGCGCCAGCCGGCAGCGGTCTTCTCGCGCTTCCAGAACCAACTGTCGCTCTTGAGGTGGTCCATCACGAACTCGGCCGCGGCAAAGGCATCGCGGCGGTGGCGGGCGGCGCTGGCCACCAGCACGATCGGATCGCCCGGCCCCATGACCCCATGGCGGTGGAGCACCAGCAGCCCTTCGAGCGCCCAGCGTTCGTGGGCGGCGCGGGCCAGCGCGATCATCCCCGGCAGGGTCAGCGGGGCATAGTGGCGCAGTTCGAGCGCCAGAACCGGATCGCCCGGTTCGGCGCGGACCTGCCCCAGAAAACTGACAACCCCGCCAGCCGAGCCAAACCGCCCGGTAAAGGCGGCCAGCTCGGCGGCGGGGTCGAAGGCCGCGTCCAGCAGGCGGACATCGGCGTAAGCGGCCATCAGCCGACGAAAGCGCGTTCGATCACGAAATCGCCCGGATTGGCGTTCGAGCCTTCGACGAAGCCCATGCCTTCGAGCAGGGCCGCGAAGTCCTTGATCATGTCCATCGAGCCGCACAGCATCACGCGGTCGGTCGCCGGATCGAGGCGCGCCTCGCCCGGAATGCCCTCGAACAGCGCGCCGCTCTCGATCAGCTTGTCGATGCGCACGTTGTTGGCGAAAGGCTCGCGCGTGACGGTGGGCACGTAGTGCAGCTTTTCGGCGGCCTGTTCGCCGACCAGCGGATCGTCGGCAAAGCCGCTCGCCAGTTCCTCGCGGAAGGCCAGTTCGCTGACCTTGCGGACCGAGTGGACGACCACGACCTGCTCGTAGAATTCATAGACGTCGGGATCGCGCGCCAGCGACAGGAACGGCGCGAGGCCGGTGCCGGTCGAGAGCATGAACAGGCGCTTGCCGGGCAGCAGCGCGTCGGTGACGAGCGTGCCGGTCGGCTTCTTGCCGAGATAGACCTGATCGCCGGGCTGGATCTTTTGCAGGCGCGAGGTCAGCGGACCATCGGGAACCTTGATCGAGAGAAATTCGAGTTCCTCGGCCCAGGCCGGGCTCGCCACCGAATAGGCGCGCAGCAGCGGGCGGCCATTGTCGCCCTGAAGACCGATCATCACGAACTCGCCCGAGCGGAAGCGGAACGAGGCAGGACGGGTGATGGTGAAGCTGAACAGACGCTCGTCCCAGTGCTTGACCGAAAGCACGGTTTCCACCGTGGCGGCAGCGGTGGGTTCGAGCGTGGCGACTTGCGCCTGGGGTTCGGACATCGGAAGCGCTTTCTCTGGCAGACGGAAAAACGGCCATATCCAGGCCGTAAAAACGGCGCCCGGACCTGACCGGGAAATGCCGCTCCCTTAGGCGCGCGAGGCCGGTGTGTCAAAAACCCGGCCTGCGAAAATAGCTTTCAGGGCCTAAAGCGGCCTAAGAGCCCGCCCCCGAAGTCCTGTGGGTCGGGCTCTAACCGCCGCTGACGGGGGGAAGGAAGGCCAATTCATCGCCCTGCGCCAGAACCAGCGCGCCCGCCTCGGGCACGAGCGCGCCGTTGAGCGCCATACGCACCCGCTCGCCCAGAAGATCGAGCGCGAGGGCCGGATCGAGCCGGGTGAGGATTTCGGACAGCGGGCCGGGCGCCACGTCCATTTCAGCACAGCCCGCCCGGTCTTCCAGACGGCCCAGAAACACGAGTCTGGCCATGGCCTCAGCCCCCCGTCATCGACATGTGGCGCGCGAGCGCGGGGGCAGCGCCGGCCCGGTCGATGGCAAAGCTGTGGCGCTCCTGTTTTTCGCCCATGGCGCGGGCAAAGGCCTGTGCCAGCGCGGCTTCGGGATCGGCCGAACGCAGCGCGGCGCGCAAATCGACCTTGCCCTCGCCGCCAAGGCACATGAACAGCTGGCCCGTCGCGGTGACGCGCACGCGGTTGCAGCCCTCGCAAAAATTGCCGGTCAGCGGGGTGATGAAGCCGAGGCGACCACCCGTTTGCGCAATATCGACATAGCGGGCCGGGCCGCCGCTGCGCGCGTTGCTGGGGGTGAGCGTCCAGCGCTGTTCGAGCGCACGCCGCACGCGATCGAGCGGGAGATAGTGATCGAAGCGGTCTTCCTCGACCTCGCCGAGCGGCATGACCTCGATCAGCGTGACATCGTGGCCCTGCCCATGGGCCCAGGCGATCAGGTCGGGGAGTTCGTCCTCGTTCTCGCCGCGCAGGGCGACCGCGTTGATCTTGACCCTGAGCCCGGCCTCCCTGGCCGCCTGAATGCCTTCGAGCACCTGGGGCAGGCTGTCGCGCCGGGCGAGACGGGTAAAGCGTTCGCGATCGAGCGTGTCGAGCGAGACATTGATGCGGCGGACACCCGAAGCGGCCAGATCGTCGGCAAATTCAGCCAGACGCGTGCCATTGGTGGTCAGCGTGAGTTCGCGCAGGCCCCCTTCGCCGATCTCGCGACCCAGCGCGCGCACCAGATCGACCATGTCGCGGCGCACGAGCGGCTCGCCCCCGGTCAGGCGCAGCTTGGTGACCCCGCGCGCGATGAAGGCGCGGCTGAGCTGGTAGAGTTCCTCCAGCGTGAGCACATCGGCGCGGGGAAGGAACTGCATCCGCTCGGGCATGCAATAGGTACACCGCAAGTCGCACCGATCCGTCACCGAGAGGCGCAGATAAGTGACCGCGCGCGCGAAGCGGTCAACCAGCGGCGCGGATCGGAAGGCGGCGGGGGAACTCATCGTTCCAGATATACGAAATCCCGAGGGTAGGATTCAAGGCTCGCCCCCGAATCGACGAAAATAGTCTGCCCGGTAACCGCCCGCGCGCTGGCAAGGTAATGAACCGCATCGGCAATCTCGTCGGCGCCGGGCAGGCGGCGGAGCGGCATGATTTCCTCGAGGCGGTGCCACTGCGCGGCATCGTAGTCCTGCGTGGGCAGAATCAGGCCGGGGGCCACCCCGTTGACCCGCACGCGCGGGGCCAGTGCGCGCGCCAGCGTGCGCACGGCGGCGTGAAGCGCCTGCTTGGACAGGGTATAGCTCAACTGGTCGGGCACCGGGTTCTGCACGCGCTGGTCGAGGATATTGACCACCGCCCCCTCGCGGCCTTCCTCGGCCAGGGCATCGGCAAAGGCCTGGGTCAGCAGGACCGGGGCAAACAGGTTGACCCCGAAATGCCCGTCGAGTGCGGCAGGCGAGAGCGAGGCGATCGTGTCGTCCTGAAACAGCGAGGCCGAATTGACGAGCAGGGCCGGGGCGCGACCAGCCCGCGCGATCACGTCGGCCAGCAGGGCACCGGGCAGCGCGCGGTCCCCCAGATCACCGGCCAGCGCGAAGACGTGCGCGCCCAGCCCGGCCAGTTCCTGTGAAAATCCGGTATCGAACGAGGCGGCATGGTGCGCGTGAAGCGCCAGATCCCAGCCTTCGCCCGCCAGCTTGCGGGCAATGGCCGCCCCGATTCGCCGCCACCCTCCGGTGATCAGCGCGAGCGGCCTTGCCCCGCTCAACCGCGACGCTCGCGCGTGAGGGTCATGCCGATGTCCTCGCCCGCCTCGCTGATGGCCAGCTTGACGATCTTGACCTCGACCCGCGAAACCCGCGCGTCCTGCACGAACAGGGTATCGCAGATATGGTCGCCCACCGCCTCGATCAGCTGGAAATGCACGTCCGTGGGCAGGCCGGTGCTCGCGGCGTGCTTGAGGTCCATGTAGTTCTTGCTCGCGGTCAGCGGGCAATCGGGGGTGTAGTGATCCTGTGGGCGCAGCCAGGCACGGATCGAGATCCGCAAGGGCTGCGGACGGCCGGTCTCCTCCGAATAGATCCCGGTCAGGACATCGGTTTCGACATTGGCGACTTCGAGGATAAGGCTGTCAGACACGGGCGCGCCCTTGGCAGGTCGTTTGGGGATTGTCCATATCAGCCTGCCTTATGGGCCGCTATCCCCTCCGTCAGGCCTTCGGGCTGCCACCTCCCCATTTCATGGGGAGGATCTCTATGGTCCTCCCCGCTTGCGGGGAGGTGGCAGCCCGCAGGGCTGACGGAGGGGTTTTGCCCGATCAGCGCCGCCAGCGGGCAAAGATGGCCGTGGGCAGGGTGCGGCCTCCGGGGCCTTCCTCGGCCAGCGCGAGATCGCCGTGTTCGATCGTGCCGGACAGGTGGGCCAGCGCCTCGGCCAGAAGACCCCCAATGGCCAGGCTCGACATGCGCACGGCATAGACGGTCAGGAACAGGAAGCTGCTGTTTTCATCGAGCAGTTTCGCGCAATCGGCGATGAGGCCGGGCAGGCTTTCTTCCAGCCGCCAGACTTCGCCTTCCGGCCCGCGCCCGAACTTGGGGGGATCGAGGATGATCCCGTCATAGCGCTTGCCCCGGCGCACCTCGCGCGCGGCGAACTTGGCCGCATCGTCGACGATCCAGCGCACCGGGCGCTCTTCCATGCCCGAGGTCCGCGCATTCTCGCGCGCCTGGGCGACCGACTTCTTCGAAGCGTCGACATGGGTCACCGCGCCAAAGCGCGAGAGCGCCAGCGTGCCAACGCCGGTATAGCCGAACAGGTTGAGCGTGGAGGCGTCACTCCGGCCATCCAGCCGCTCGCCCATCCAGTCCCACACCGGGGCCATGTCGGGGAAGAAGCCCAGGTGGCGGAACGGGGTGCAACTGGCGGTGAAGCGCACGTCGTTCCACGCCAGCGGCCAGCCCTCGCGCGGGGTCGGGCGGTCGAAATGCCAGCGTCCGCCGCCATCCTCGTCCGAGCCGGGGACGAATTCGCCATCGGCCTGCCAGCTTTCGAGCGCGGGCGACCACATCGCCTGCGGCTCGGGCCGGATGAAGCGATGGGGACCATAGCGCTCCAGCTTGCGACCATGGCCCGAATCGATGAGCGCGAAATCGCCCCACGGCGATCCCACCATCAGCTGCGGCTGGAGCGAAAGCTGGGCCATCAGGCTTCCTTGGCGCCCGTCTTGGGCGTCGCGTGGTCGGCGACATAGGCGGCCACGGCTTCATAGGTGCCGGGCAGGTGCTCGCAGCGTTCCTCGCGCTCGAACAGGTCGCCCACGCGGGCGGGCAGCGGCGGGCGCACGCCGGTCGCGCGTTCGACGGCATCGACGAACTTGGCCGGGTGGGCCGTCGCCAGCGTCACCACCGGCACATCGGCAGGCAGTTCGCCAGCCTGCGCGCGGGCGGCATAAAGGCCGATGGCAGTGTGCGGGTCGAGCACTTCGCCGCAGGCTTCATAGGCCCAGCGCATGGTCTGGGCCATTTGTGCAGGCTCGCAACGGGCGCTGGTGAACAGCGCGGCCATCGCCTCGCGCTGGGCATTGGTGAGCTGGAGATCCTTCGTCGCGTCGAACTGCGCCATCTGGGCCGACAGCGCAGCGCCATCGCGGCCACAGGCGTCGAACAGCAGGCGCTCGAAGTTCGAGGAGACCTGAATGTCCATCGACGGGGCCGCAGTGGGGGTGACGGTGCCGGCCGAATAGTCGCCGGTCGAAAGCGCGCGGTGGAGAATGTCGTTGATGTTGGTGGCCACGATCAGGCGCTTGACCGGAAGGCCCATCTTGGCCGCGACATAACCGGCGAACACGTCGCCGAAGTTGCCGGTGGGCACGGCGAAGGCCACTTCGCGCGCGGGCGCACCAAGCTGGAGCGCGGCGGCGAAATAGTAGACCACCTGCGACATCAGGCGGGCCCAGTTGATCGAGTTGACCGCCGCGATGCCGAAGCGATCGGTCATCGCCTTGTCGTTGAACATGCGCTTCACCATCGCCTGCGCGTCGTCGAAGCTGCCGTCGATGGCGATGTTGGTGACATTGGGGGCGATGACCGTGGTCATCTGGCGGCGCTGCACGTCCGAGACGCGGCCATGGGGGTGCAGCATGAAGATATCGACCTTGGCGCGGCCCGCCACGGCGTCGATCGCCGCCGAACCGGTGTCGCCCGAGGTCGCGCCCACGATGGTCAGGTGATCGTCGCGGCGGGCGAGGAATTCCTCGAACAGCAGGCCCAGCATCTGGAGCGCCACGTCCTTGAACGCGAGCGTGGGGCCGTGGAACAGTTCGAGCACCCAGTGCCGCTCGTCGAGCTGCCTGAGCGGCGTCACCGCGGCATGGGCAAAGCGGCCATAGGCCTGCGCGGTCAGTTCGCGCAGGCGCTGCGGGGTCAGGCTCTCGCCCACGAACGGGGTCATGATCCGCGCGGCAAGTTCGGCATAGGGCAGCCCGGCCATCGCCGCGATCTCGTCCCTGGTGAACTGCGGCCAGGCTTCGGGCACATAGAGGCCACCGTCGGCGGCAAGGCCGGCCAGCGTGACGCCTTCGAAATCGAGCGAAGGCGCCTGGCCCCGCGTGCTGATGTACTTCATCGTCAATCCCCGTGTGCCGCGATGCGCGCGCTCATTCGCTTGTCGAGCGCGCGACTAGCGCCCCGGCGCTGGCGTGACAACCTCTGCGGCGTCTCCCTTTGCGACATCATGGCGCCCCCTGCGCCACAGCGCGAGGGCATAGATCACCACCGCGATCCCCGCAAAAAGGAACCATTGCACCGCATAGGCCAGATGGTTGTTGGGTATCTCCGAAGGATCGGGGCGGGCGCTGGGCTCCAGCCCGGCCTGCGGCGGATCGACAACCAGCCGGGTGAGATGGTGGAACGGGGCGATGGTTCCGCTGACCGGCCCACCGTCCCACTGGGGGGGATGGGGGTCGCGCGTCCAGCCGATCTGGACCAGCGCCGGACGCTCTCCCGGTACCTGACAATGCGCGATATGGACATAACCGCCCTCGCCACGCGCGTTGCGGCCCGCAACCGAATCCCACAAACCGGGGATCACCCGGCACACGAAACGCGCGCGCCGATAGAGCACGGCCTCCCCCGCCCCCTCTGGCGGGAAAGCCACCGGGGTCGGATCGGTGAGCGCGGCGGCATAGCGCGCGAGCAGCATCTGCTTGTGATCGAGCCGCCGCAATTGCCACAGGCCCAGCCCGATCATCAGCGCCACCGCCAGCCCCACGACCAGCGTGGGCACGAAAGGCACGGGCAAGAACGGCTGGCGCCTCACTGCCCGGCCCCCCTGCCCACATGCGCGGCCAGATGCGCCGATTTTGCCAGACGGACCGCCCCGCCCACCAGCACCAGCGCGACCGGTGCTGCCACCAGCGGATAGACCCAGAGCGACGGGCGCCAGAGATCATCGATCTTGAGCGCGGCCAGAACCATCAGCACGACAAGCGGCAGGACCACCGGATAGAGCCCGCGCCCGCCCGCCTCGTCCGCGGCGAACGGCTGGCCACACCCCGCACAGGCCGGTGCCATCTGCACTCGGTCGAGCAGTCCGCGCTGCCAGACCATGCCGGGCCTGCCACAGGCGGGACAAGCGCCCCGGATCGCGATCTGCCAGATCGTGCGCACGCGTCCCCCGGCCCGGTCCCCCAATTCTCTCTGCCCCCCCAATTCTCTCATGGCCCGAAGATACCCCGCCACCGCCGCACCGTCCAGCGTGTGAGAGCCCGACCCAAAAGTCCTGCGGGTCGGTTTGGCGGGTCTTTTGCGCCACCACGGCGTCGGCTGTTCGCCACGATGCTTCCAGCATCGCTGGGCTCTCAGCCTCCTTGTGGTGACCCAAAATCCCTCGCCAAACCTCCGCCGCCCGACTTTTGGGTCGGGCTCTGAGGCATCTGCCACAAGAGACCGTCAGCAAGGCCCGGACATGTCAGACGGCAGGGTGGATCGGCAGCCGCAGCGTGGCGACAAGGCCGGCGATGCGCCCGTTTTCCCGGCGATTGGCCAGATCGAGCGAGCCGCCGTGCTGGTCGGCGATGGCGCGGGCCAGGGTCAGGCCAAGGCCCGTGCCCCCGGTGGCACTGTTGCGCGAGGCTTCGAGGCGGATGAACGGCTCCATCATCCGCACGATCTCGTCCTCGGGAATGCCGGGGCCATCGTCCTCGATGCGCAGCACGGCACAGGCGCCCCCTTCGCCATCCTCCTCACGCGCCAGCGAGACTCGCGCGCGCCGGCCATAGCGCAAGGCGTTGGAGACAAGGTTGCGCATCGCCCGGCGCAGCCATGTGGCACGCAGCGGCAGGACGATCCGCACCGTCTCGCCCAGCGTCACGTCCTCGCCCATGTCCTCGTATTCGCCCATCACGTCGGCCACCAGCGCCGAAAGCTCGGTCACTTCGAGCGGATCGGACGGACGGCCCACGCGGGCAAGCGAGAGAATATCGTCGAGCGAGCGGTTGATGTCCTCGATCGTGGCAGCCATGCGTGCGCGCTCGGCATCGTCCTCGACCGCCTCGATCCGCACGCGCAGCGCGGCCAGCGGGGTCTTGAGATCGTGGCCGATGGCACCAAGCATCACGTTCTTCTCGTCGAGCAGGCCCACGATGCGTGCTTCCATCGCGTTGTGCGCCACGATCAGGCGGCGGATGTCGTCGGGGCCTTCGGGTTCGAGCTGGCCTTCGGCGCTGCGTTCGCGGGCGAATTCCTCGACCCGGCCCGTCAGCGCGCGCAAGGGCCGCGCGATCCGCCGCAGGATCAGCGCCACCGCGCCCACCAGCACGAAATAGAGCAGGATCGTCTGCATCAGCAACGAAAGGAGCAGCGGCCCTTCCTTGCCGGGGGTAAGGATGCGCGCGGTCAGCCAGGTGCCGTCGGGGCGCTGGATCGAGGCGATGATCAGGCGCCCCTCGGGCGGATGGTCGCCATAGCTTTCGAGCCGCGCCCGCACATGCAAAAGCCAGGGCCAGACCACCGGATCGGCGCGCGGGATACGCTCGACCACCAGCACCGCGCGATGGGGGACGCCTTGTGCGTCGAGCACTTCCTCGAGCGCCCCGGTCTCTGCACTGCGGCGGCGGTCGCCCGGCTGTTCGGGCGAGCGGCTGTCGACCTGCACGCGCAGCCCGCGCGGCAGGCGCCAGGCGTCATCGGGCGGCGGGCGGCGCTGACGGTTGCGCCCATCGCCCCGGCCATCGGTGCCGTGCTGCTCGATCAGGCGGAAGGCCGCCTCGTTGACGGTCAGTTGCACGCGGCGGGCGTTCTGCTCGCGCCAGATCAGCGCCGCCGAAAGCCCCTGCGCGACCAGCAGCGCGAGCGCGATGGCCAGCAGCATCTGCCCCTGAAGGCTGCGCGGCCCGCCCGAAAGCACACGGGCGCACCATGCCGGACACCAGGAAGGGCACCACCAGCGGGCCCGCACGCGGCCATCGGGCGCAAGTGTCCCGCCCATCACGCCGGGCCGAGCGTCTTGCGCACTTCGGCGGCGAGCATGTAGCCCCCGCCCCAGACGGTCTGGATCAGTTGCGGGTTGCGGCTGTCGGCCTCGATCTTGCGGCGCAGGCGGCTGATCTGGTTGTCGACCGCGCGGTCGAACAGGTGCGCCTCGCGGCCCTGCACCATGTCGAGCAGGCGGTCGCGGTCGAGCACCTGCCGCGGATGGTCGAGGAAGGCCATCAGCAGGCGGAATTCCGCCGAGGAAATCGCCACGACCGCGCCTTCGCGGTCGGTCAGGCGGCGTTTGAGCGGATCGAGCGTCCAGCCTTCGAACTGGTAGACCTGCGCCTCGGCCACCTCGACCGGCTGGCGCACGCTGCGCCGCAGAACCGAGCGAATGCGCGCGACCAGTTCGCGCGGGTCGAACGGCTTGACCACGTAATCGTCGCCGCCGATCTCAAGGCCGACGATGCGGTCGGTCGCCTCGCCGCGCGCGGTGATGAAGATCACCGGCAGCGCGCGTGTCTCGGCCATGTGGCGGCACAGCGAAAGGCCATCCTCGCCGGGCATCATGATGTCGAGCAGGACGAGATCGAAGCTGCCCTGCCCGAGCAGCGCACGGGCCTCGATGGCATTGCCCGCCTGCATGACGGCGAAGCCCTGGCGGACGAGATAGTCCGCCAGGGCTTCGCGCAGGGCCGCTTCATCGTCCACCAGAAGGATACGGGTTCCTGCCGGTTCACTCATGCTGCCAATCCCCGTCAATCGACGTTCCTCAGTTTCCGTCATCATCGGCAGGCGGCATGTCGGCCACCGGGCCATCCATCTTGCCGGCGCCGCCATGGCCGCCCCAGCCGCCGGGACCACGGCCCCCCTGACCCCAGCCACCGGGGCCCTTCCCGCCAAACGGCGGACGGGGCATGGCCGCGCGCATCTCGTCGCGGGTGAGCGTGCCGTCGTGGTTGGTGTCGGCCTTGTCGAAGCGGGCCTTGACCGCCGCATCATAGGCCGCGCGGGTGATCACGCCATCCTTGTCAGGCTTCAGGCCCAGCATGTGGAGGGCCGCCATGCCGCCCATGCCATGATGGCCCATCATGCCGCGCGGGCGGGCGCCGCCAGCATCATCCTTCATGCCGTCCTTCATGCCGCCCATGGGGGGCATGTCGGCCATGTGCTTTTTCATCGCGTCATGGCGGGCCTGGGCATGGGCCAGAAATTCGGCGCGGCTGATCATGCCATCATGGTTGGCGTCCATGGCATCGAAGCGCTTGAGTTCTGCCGCCTCGCGGTCGGCCTGGTCGAGCTTGCCGTCCTTGTTGACATCGAGCTTGGCCCAGATCGCATCGGCATGGGCCTGGGCCTGCGCCCAGGTCAACGTGCCATCCCACTTGGGGTGCGCGCCTTCGGACGGCGCGGGCGCGGCGGCATAGAGCGCACCGGCACTGCCCAGCGCCAGACCGGCAACAGCAAGGCCCAAAGCGAACTTCTTCATCGCAACAGACTCCCAACAGAAGGCCGCGCCGGACCAGTGAGGCCCAGGCAGGACGGCCTGCGACACGGTGATCGAAAAAGGTTGGAAACTGCGAGCCCGCCTGCCGGAAGGGTTTTGTGGGGGACAAGGTGGGGCCCCTTCCGGCACAAGGACTTGCGTGGCGAACACCGCAGCTTCCATGTCTTTCCATATGGGGGCGGGATGTCGCGGGAGTATGCCTGAATTACGAATTTTTTGTCGTCAATTGTCGCGTTGGCGCACACGCCTTGCACAGCGATGGCCAACCCTCGCCTGTCATCCCGCCGCGCGATCAGCCCATCACAAAAGCATTCAGCTTGTTGCCATCGGGATCACGGAAATAGGCGGCATAGAAGCCGTCGTCCCCGCGCGGACCGGGCGCGCCCTCGCAGGTGCCGCCATGGGCCAGCGCGATGGCATGAAGCCGGTCGACTTGCGCGGCGTCCTTTGCCTCGAGCGCAACCATGACCCCGTTGCCCACCGTGGCGGGCTGGCCATCGAACGGCAGGGTCAGACCGATGCCCGCGCCGCCACCCGGCGTGCCCCATGCGATGGCCTTGGGCCATTCCATCATGCGTCCCGTGCCCATTTCGGCGGCGAGCGCATCATAGAATGCCGCGCCGCGCGCCAGATCGTTGGTTCCCAGGGTTACATAGCCGATCATAATGCCTCTCCTGACCGGCGAATCGCCAGTCAGAAGGAACATAACACGAACGAAATCCCCGGCAAGCCCAAAGCCCCGATACCATCAGAGCGGCGCGCAGGCGGCCTCCAGCCAGGCCAGATCGGCGCCTTCGAGTTGCGGGGCCAGCAGGGCCAGCGTGCGCGCATGATAAGCGTTCCACCATGCCCGTTCAGCCGGGGTCAGCAGGTCCAGATCGACCAGCGCGCGGTCGATGGGGACGAAGGTGAGCGTCTCGAAGCCGCAGAACGGGCCTTCGGCCCCGGCAATCGCGCGCTCTTCCACCAGCACGAGGTTCTCGATGCGGATGCCGTATGCGCCGGCCTTGTAGTAGCCCGGCTCGTTCGACAGGATCATGCCGGGCAGCAGGCCTTGCGTGGTGCCCGCCTGTCCGCCCGCCGCCTTGGCGATGCGCTGGGGGCCTTCGTGGACGGCCAGAAAGCTGCCGACGCCGTGCCCGGTGCCATGGGCATAGTCGAGGCCCGCCGCCCACAGGAACTGGCGCGCGAAGCTGTCGAGCTGGCTGCCCGCCGTGCCGACCGGGAAGACCGCCTGATCGAGCGCGATATGGCCCTTGAGCACGCGGGTGAAGCGGTCCTTCACTTCGGCCGGGGCGGCATCGGGGCCGACCCAGACGGTGCGGGTGATGTCGGTTGTCCCGTCGAGGTACTGGCCGCCCGAATCGACCAGATAGACGCTGTTGGGCTCGATCGCGCGGTTCGACTGTTCATCGACGTGGTAGTGCGGGATCGCCGCGTTGGGCCCCGCGCCCGAGATCGTGTCGAACGACAGATCCTTGAGCAGGCCGGTCTTTTCCCGCTCGGCCAGAAGGCGGGCCGCAGCCGAAAGTTCGGTCTCGCCGCCCTTGGGCGCGGCGACCGAGAGCCAGTGGAGGAAGCGCGAAACCGCCGCGCCATCACGGCTCTGCGCGGCGCGGTGGCCAGCCTGTTCGACCGGGTTCTTGCAGGCCTTGGGCAGGACGGTGGGATCGGTCAGCGCCAGAACGCGCGCGCCGCCTTCCTCCAGCGCGTGGAACACGGCAGCCACCGCGCGTTCGGGATCGACCGCCACGGTCTTGCCGCCAAAGGCCTTGAGCGCGGGCACGAAAGCCGCGCGATCATGGATGCGCACCGCATTGCCCAGATGGGCGACGAGCGCCGGGTTCACCTTTTCGGGCGCGATGAACAAGTCTGCCGTGCCATCGGCATGGGCGATCACGAACGAGAGCGCGACCGGCGTGCGCGACACGTCGGCCCCGCGCATGTTGAGCAGCCAGGCCACGCCGTCGAGCGCGGTGACCACCGCCGCATCCGCGCCGCGCGCTTCCAGCCATTGTGCGACTTGCGCGCGCTTTTCAGCCACGCTTTGCCCGGCATACTGGTCCGCATGGGGAACGGCGGGCGCGGGCGAAGGGGCAGGCTGGTCTTCCCACACGGCGTCGAGCGGGTTGCTGTCCACCGCCTTGAGGCTGGCCCCGCGCGCCTTGAGCGCGGCAGCCGCGCCGTCGGCCCAGGGCTTGGCATGAAGCCATGCGTCATAGCCGATCACCATGCCGGGGCGCACATGGGCCGCCAGCCACGCGCCGGGGCTGGTCTGGGGCACCGACTGGTATTCATAGAGCCGCCCGTCGACCTGCTCGCGCACCTGGATCGTGTAGCGCCCGTCGACGAAGATCGCCGCCTTGTCGGCAAGGACGACCGCCGTGCCCGCCGAACCGCCAAAGCCGGTCAGCCAGCCCAGACGCTGGGCATAGGCGCCGACATATTCGCTCATGTGCTCGTCGGAGATGGGAATGACGAAACCGTCGAGCCCCCGGCGCGCCAGTTCGGCGCGCAGCGCCTCAAGACGGGCTTCGTGGGTGAGCATGAGCATGGGAGGCATTCCTCGATCTGGGTAGGCGGGATTGGCCGGGTAGGCGGGATTGGTTCGCGTTGTAACCACCTGCGCGCGCAGATGCCAGTGCATGCGTCAACAGCGGGCGTCTTGCGGGGCGGGCAGCGGCACCATAGATGGCAATGATGACCACTGCCGCCAAGAGCCAGCCAGCCCATCCCCCCCTCGCCGTCAAGAAGCCCCACAGCTTCACCGTGCACGGCACCACGATTCACGACGACTATGCCTGGCTGCGCGACCCCGGCTATCCCGAGGTCAAGGACGCGGAAATCCTCGCCCATCTCGAAGCCGAAAATGCCTGGTTCGAGGCCGCGATGGCCCCCCGCAAACCGCTGATCGACACGCTGTTTGCCGAAATGCGCGGGCGCATCAAGGAAGCCGATACCTCGGTCCCGCAAAAGGACGGCGCGTTCGTCTACTGGATCGAATACGAGGAAGGCGCCGAGTACAAGAAGTGGTGGCGCCGCCCGGTCGATGCGCCCGCCGATGGCAGCGCCGACGAACTGATCCTCGACGAAGTGGCGCTGGCGCAGGGCCACGACTATTTCCGCCTCGGCGCGATTTCGGTCTCCAACGACGGGCGCCTGCTGGCCTGGTCGGTCGACGACAACGGCTCGGAGCGGTTCACCGCGCGGATCAAGGTGATCGCCACCGGCGAAATCCTGCCCGACGAAATCCCCGGCACCAATTCGGGGCTGATCTGGGTGAAGGGCGATACCGGCCTCGTCTACAGCCTCGCCAACGAGAACTGGCGGACCGACAATGTGCGCCTGCACTGGCTGGGCCAGCCGCTCGATGCCGATGTCGAACTCTTCCACGAGGACGACGAGGGCTTTCGCGCGGGCGCGGCGCTGTCGGCCAACGAAAAGTGGCTGATCGTCTCGACCGGCGACCACGAGACCAGCGAAGTGCGCCTGATCCCCACCGATGATCCGCTCAGGGAACCGCTGCTCGTCCGCGCGCGGGAAAAGGGCGTGGAATACGATGTCGACGAGCGCGAGGGCACGCTGTTCATCCACGCCAACGACACCCACGAGAACTTCCGCCTCGCCACCGCGCCGCTGGCCAAGCCCGACCAGTGGACGACGCTGATCACCGGCAGCGACGATTTCTACCTGACCGGCTTTGAACTGTTCCGCGATTTCTACGTCGTGGAAGGCCGCGTGCGCGGGCTCGACCGGATCGAGGTGCGCTATTACGACGACCCAGCGCGGATCGAGCCCATCGCGTTCCCCGAGGCGAGCTATGAGGCGAGCCTGGGCGACAACCCGGAATGGGCGACCCAGACTTTGCGCGTTGGCTATGAATCGATGGTCAGCCCCTCGTCGGTCTACGACTACGACGTCGCCAGCCGCAGCCTGACGCGGCTGAAGGTTCAGGAAATCCCCTCGGGCTATGATGCCGCGCTCTATGAAACCACCCGGCTCGACATTCCGGCGCGCGATGGCACGCTGGTTCCCGTCTCGGTGGTCTGGCGCAAGGACCGCGAGCCCGGTGGGCCGCTGCACCTCTATGGCTATGGCGCCTATGGCATTGCCATCGGGCCGGGCTTTTCGACCACGCGGCTCTCGCTGCTCGACCGGGGCATGGCCTATGCCATCGCCCATATTCGCGGCGGCGACGACCTCGGGCGCGGCTGGTACAAGGCGGGCAAGCTGGAAAACCGCACCAATACCTTCAACGATTTCGTCGATGTCGCGCGCGGGCTGATCGACCACGGCTTTACGGTCGCGGGGAAAATCTCGGCCTCGGGCGGCTCGGCAGGCGGCGAACTGATGGGCGCGGTGATCAACCAGGCGCCCGAGCTGTTCGGCGCGGTCGTGGCCGATGTGCCGTTTGTCGACGTGCTGGCCACGATGCTCGACGAGAGCCTGCCCCTCACGCCGGGCGAATGGCCCGAATGGGGCAACCCCATCGAGGACGAGGCGGCATTCCACCTGATCCGCTCGTACTCGCCCTACGATCAGGTTGCCGCGCAGGCCTATCCGCCGCTGATGGTGACCGCCGGGCTCAACGACCCGCGCGTGACCTATTGGGAACCGGCCAAGTGGGTGGCCCGCCTGCGCGAGCTGAAGACCGACAGCAACGCCCTGATCTTCAAGACCAACATGGGCGCGGGCCACGGCGGCAAGTCGGGCCGTTTTGAAAGCCTGAAGGAAGCCGCCGAGGAATTCGCGTTCCTGCTGACGGAACTGGGCATCGCGGCCTGATCCCCAAAAAAAGGGGGAGACGGCGCGGCACCAGCCGCCTCGCCTCCCCCCTTTTTTTGTGCAGGGTCTCAGCCCTTGAGCGCGGCGCGCACGGCCTCGGGCGTGATCGGCAGGTGGCGCAGCCGCGCGCCGGTCGCCGCGAAGATCGCATTGCCGATGGCCGGGGCCACGACCGTCACCGCCGGTTCGCCAAGGCCCACCGGGGCCTGCGTGCTGGGGATGAAGCTGATGTCCATCTCGGGCACGTCGGCCAGACGCAGCGGCATGTAGGTATCGAGGTTGACATCCCGGACTTGCGCATTGGCAAATTCGGTCCCCTCGTGGAGCGCCATGCTCAGGCCCCAGAGCGCGCCGCCCTGCGTCTGCGCCAGCGCGCCGTCGGGATCGACGATGGTGCCCGCGTCCGTCACCAGGGTCAGCTTCTGGACGGTGACCACCCCGCTCGCACGGTCGACATGGACTTGCGCGGCGCAGCCCACCCAGGTCGGCATGTCGCGTTCCTGACCAAAGCTGGTGGCAAGGCCCAGCCCGGTGTCCTTGGGCAAAGCCTTGCCCCAGCCGGCCTTGTGGGCCAGTTCGCGCAGGACCGCCGCCTGACGCAGCGCACCGCCCACGGCCTTGGGCGCGCTGCCTGCATTGCGGCCCTTGCCGTTGAGCAGGCGCAGGCGGAAGGCCACCGGATCGACCCCGGCATGGTGCGCAGCCTCGTCCATGAAGCTTTCGAGCGCCCAGTTGACCCAGCCCGGCCCGACCGACCGCAGCCAGCCGGGGCAGAACGTGGCATTGGCCAGATCGTTGGAAATCGCGCGCACGCGCTGCTGGCCCACGTCGTACCAGTGATCGGCGCCCGCGATGGCGAAGGGATCGTACTTGCCGTTCTTGCCGGGCGAGAGCAGCGTGCCGGCCAGAACCTGCGTGGGCCAGCCCGCGCAGGCATCGTGGGTCATCGCGGTCACGCCGTGGTCCTTGTCGAAGGCCATGGCCACGCGCTGGGCCGAGGGCGAACGCACCGAGTCGAAGCGGGCGTCGTCCTCGCGCGTCAGCACCAGCTTGACCGGGCGCTTGAGCGCGCGCGCGGCCAGCACGGCAGGCACGATATAGTCGCCGTTCAGACGCCGCCCGAAGCCGCCCCCCAGCATGTAGCTGCGCAGGATCACCTTGTCCTCGGGCAGGTCGAGCGCCTTGGCGAGGGTGGGCAGGATCAGCGATTGCCACTGGTTGCCGGTGTGGACTTCCATCACCCCGTCATGCTCGTGCGCCAGCGCATTGAGCGGTTCGAGCTGGAAGTGGAGCACGGTCGCGGTCGTGTAATCGCGTTGCAGGGTGCTGGCCGCCGCCGCGAAGGCCGGGCCGACCGCATCGGGCCCGACATCGAGATCGACGCCCGTATCGCCCTTGCCGATCAGCGCGAAGGCGTGGTCCTGAATGTCCTTTTCCGAAACCGTGGCCTTGTCGCCGCCCGTCCACTGCACCTTGACCAGACGGCTGGCCTTGAGCGCGGCGTGATAGCTCTGCGCGATCACCAGCACCCAGCCGGTGACGGTCTTCGTCGGGTCGTTGATTTCGAGGCACTGGAGGTAGCCCTTGACCCCGCGCGCCGCGCTGTCGTCGATCGAGACGACCTTGGCGCCATTGCGCGTCGGCGGCAGCAGGGGCCGCGCATGGACCATGCCGGGGAGTTGGGCATCGATGCCATAGCGCGCGGTGCCATCGGTCTTGGCGGCAATATCGAGCGCCTTGACCGGGGCGCCGATCAGGCGCCGCTGCGAGACCGGCTTGATCGGCATTTTCGCCATCTCAGCCTCGCTGAACCGGCGCAGCACGCCGCCGCGCCGGGCAATGTCTCCATAGGAAACAGACCGCCCGCCGCACACGACATGCCCCTTGCGCGCCACGCAGGCCGATGGGGCCACGCCCAGCAGCCGCGCGCCCGCCTCGATCAGCGCGATACGCCCGGCCGCGCCCGCCTGGCTGAAGACCGGGAACGTCTGCGAGACCGACCAGCTCCCGCCAGTGACCATCAGGCCCCACTTGGGATCGGTATCGACATGGACGATCCGCACCTTGTCCCAGTCGGCTTCCAGCTCGTCGGCCAGAATCCGCGCGAGCGCGGTGCCGACATGCTGGCCCATCTCGGCGCGGATGATGTTGACCGTCACCGTGCCCGCCGCGTCGATGGCAAACCACAGGCTGGGGTCGACTTGCGGCGGCGCGGCAGGCGCCACCGTCCCGCCCGGCTCGGCCGGGTCCATCGCCGCCTGTGCCAGACGGGTGAAGCCAAAGGCGATCCCCGCCCCGGCGGCGGTGACCATGAAGCCACGGCGGCTCAGCGCCGAACCTTGCGCACCCTTGAGGCGTTGCAGCGGGCCGCTCATGCTGCGTCCTTTCCGGCCTGCGGGGCCGAAACGGCGCGACCATGGCCGCCCATTTCAGCCGCCGCCTCGCGCACCGCCTCGCGGATGCGCACATAGGTCATGCAGCGGCACAGGTTGCCGGTCATCACCGCGTCGATGTCCGCGTCCGAAGGGGCCGGGAAATCCTTGAGCATGGCCGCGGCCTGCATGATCTGGCCCGACTGGCAATAGCCGCACTGGGGCACCTGAATCGCCCGCCAGGCCTTCTGCACCGGGTGCTGGGCGGCAGGGTCGAGGCCCTCGATGGTGGTGACCTCGGCGCCCTCGACCGCCGAGACCGGCGTGATGCACGAGCGCGTCGCCCGGCCCCCGACATGGACCGTACAGGCCCCGCACATGCCGATCCCGCAGCCGAACTTGGTGCCGGTCAGCCCGGCTTCCTCGCGGATCGCCCAGAGGAGCGGGGTATCGTCGTCGATGTCGACCGTCACGGCCTTGCCGTTCAATGTGAAGCTGGTCATGGGTTCACTCCCCCTTCGCCTGTGCGGCGGCCTGCGCCCGCACGGCGGCAATTTTCTGATCGAGGTCGGTCCACGGCGCCTTGTTCGTGCGCGTGGCGCGCAAGTACCCGGCAATCGCGGCCAGATCGGCGTCGCTGAAATGCCCGAACGCGGGCATGACCACGCCGGGCGCGCCATCGCGCGCGTCGATGCCGTGCACCATGACCTGAATGAGGTTGGTCGGATCGTCGAGGTTCAGCGCATTGTTGAGCGCCAGTTCGGGCCGCAGCGGATGGGCGCCGCCCGTCTTCGTGTCCACGCCGTTGTAGTGGCACGAAGCGCACGCCGCCGCATAGAGCCGCGCCGGGCGGTCATAAGTCAGCCCGGTGCCGGTCCTGCCTGCCGCCAGCGCCTTGGCCAGCGCGGGCGCCGGATCGACGGTCTTGCCAGCCGTGCCCGCCACATCGACGAAATAGGTGGCCAGCGCCTCGACATCGGCGGGCGGCAATTGCGCCAGCCCGTGGACGACCGGCGCCATCGGCCCGGCAGCCGTGCCGTGATACCGGCTCACCCCGGTCCCCAGATAGGCAGCCAGTTCGTCCTTGCTCCAGGCGACGGGTGCGGGATTGCTGGCGTCGAGCGGCGGGGCGATCCAGCCGTCGATGGCCGCGCCCGCAAAGGCCTTGCCGTGCTGTTCGCCGCCCAGCGCGTTGCGCGGGGTGTGGCAGGCGCCGCAATGGCTGAGCCCTTGCGCCAGATAGGCGCCCCGGTTCCACGCCGCGCTCTTGGAGGGATCGGCCCTGAACGGTTCGGGATGGAAGAACAGAAGCTTCCACCCGGCCTGCAACAGGCGGATGTTGAGCGGGAAGGGCACCGAATTTTCGTGCTCCGGCGCCTCGACCGCAGGCTGGACCATCAGGAACGCATAGAGCGCCGAAATGTCCTCGTCGGTCAGCTTGTGGAAATGGTCGTAGGGGAAGACCGGGAACAGGTGGCTGCCATCGCGGGCCACGCCCTCGCGCATGGCGCGGGTGAAGGCGGCCTGCGACCAGGTGCCGATCCCGGTGCGCGCGTCGGGCGTGATATTGGTCGAATAGATCGTGCCGAAGGGCGTGGCCATCGCATAGCCACCGGCAAAGGGCTTGCCCCCCTTGGCCGTGTGGCACGAGCCGCAATAGCCAGCGGCGGCCAGCACCGCCCCGCGCTGGACCAGCGCAGGCGCAAAACTGGCCGGATCGGGCCGCGCGACTTCCGGCAGGGCCGAATGCCAGGCATAGATTCCAAAGGCTGCCGCCCCGGTCAGGGCAACGCCCGCCAACGTCGCGAAGACGCGCTTCATGCGTTTGGCCATCGTGTATTTCATCCCTAGTCGCGAACTGGTCCATGCCTTGGGGCAGACCTGTGCCCGTGGCTGAACTGTCCGTTTTCCTGTCGTTTCAAAATCGTCGATTCACAGTCCGCGCCCCGGTTGCCGGGTGCGGGACTCATCATGTCGGCGCCGTTGCGCGAATGGACGGAACTGGCCCTAATCCATTCGTGCGGCTTGTCCTGCCCATGCGGCCTCGGCATGGGCGCCGCCTGCTCTGGCCTGTCTCAACTTTGATTCACATGAAACCGGTCTCGGCAGGAAACCGGCCCCGTCCTCCGTCACAAACCGTATCCCTCGCCCTCATGCCGCAATCTGGCCGATCATCTGGCGGGTGGTCCGCGCGGCACAGTCGAACGGGTCTTCCACGCGCAAGATCTTGACCATCACGCTCGCCCCCAGCCACTGGTGATAGAGGCTCGTCGCGACATCGCGGGCAGTGCTGGCGATGCGGATCGAGCCATCATCCACCCCGGCCCCGATCATGGCGGCCAGCCGCGCGATGACCCCATCGGTCCCCGCCTTGAGCGCCCGGCGCATCGTTTCCGACAAGTCGGAGACTTCGGCAGCCAGCTTGACCGTCAGGCAGCGCCCCTGACAGTCCATCGCGCCCTGCGTCTCGCGCCAGTTGGCGAAATAGAGCATCAGCCGCTCCGCCCCGGTCAGCCCCGGCTTGGTCACGACGAGGTCCATCTCGCGCAGATAGTCCTCGAAATAGGCGCCGAGCATCGCCTCGCCAAAGGCGTCCTTCGAGCCGAAGTGGTGATAGAACGAGCCCTTGGGCACGCCCGCCTCGCCCAGGATCTCGCTCAACCCGACAGCGGAAAACCCCTTTGCGCCCATGACCCTGCGCCCGGTGGCCAGAATGGTGGAACGGGTATCGCGGTCGGCAGGAACGGTCAGGACGGAAGCTTGCGACATGCCCCTTCCTACCATGATCTAGACCGATCGTCTAGACGGACCTCCGCAACCAGCCCGGCCCCGATTGGCTGTATATGCAAGGATACGGCATGGCAGCACCTCAGGCTCCATCCATACGACCGGTCTATTATTCTCGGAACACGGTGAGGGCCGCGCGCGCGAGCGCCTCAGTCCAGCCGGACTTTGCCGCGCCCGGCCTTGACCGCGCCCCTGATCTTCTTGCCCTGCAACCGCTGGACCTTGCCCACGCGGTTGAGGCGCGACTTCGCGCGCTTTTCGGGGAGATTGCAGGCATCGCGCAGCATGTCGGCCAGACGCTCGCGCGCGTCCTGCCGGTTGGCTTCCTGCGTGCGGAAGCGGCGCGCGGTCAGCACGATCTCGCCCGCCGCCGTCCACTTGCTGCCCGCCAGTTCCTTCAACCGGTGGAACACCGGGGGCGACATCCGCAAGGCATAGGCATTGACGCGCAACTGCACCGCCGTCGCCACCTTGTTGACATTCTGTCCCCCCGGCCCGGCGGCAGCGATGAAGCTTTCTTCCACAAGCCCCATGGCCCGCGCCACGAGGACTTGCGGATCATCGCTCACAGGGTGAAGCCCAGCCCGGCAATGTCAGCCGGAATCGGGGCTTCGGCCACGATCGGCTCCTTGCCCTCGCGGGGCACGACCAGCCGCGCGGCATGGAGCAGCGTGCGCCCGGCGCCCTGACCATCGCCATAGACCGGATCGCCCAGCAGGGGCGCGCCCAGACCCGCCAGCGCATGGATGCGGACCTGATGCGTGCGCCCGGTTTCGAGGCGAAATTCGACGAGCGTGCGGCCCGGCAGGCGCGCCAGCACGCGCCAGTGCGTGACGGCAGGCTTGCCCTTCTTGGCCGCGATCATCCGCCAGCCCGCTGCCGCGCTCGAAATCTTGGACAGATTGAGCGCGATGGTGCCAGCCGTGCCCTCGACCTCGCCCGCGACCACGCCCCAGTAGACCTTTTCGACCTGCCGCGCCTCGAACGCCGCCGAAAAGCGCTTGAGCGCCTTGGGATTGCGCGCGAGCAGCAGGCAGCCCGACGTGTCGCGGTCGAGCCGGTGGACCGGCATGGGTGGGCGCTGGAAGCCCAGACGCAATTCGTCGAGCCGGTCTTCGAGGGCAATGCCCCCGGCGCGCGGCCTGTCGAGCGGCAAACCGGCAGGCTTGTCGATGACGAGCGCCTCGCCGTCTTCGAAGAGAATGGGAATTTCGATCATGTCGCTCCCTTGCGCGCGTTTCGGCGCGGCGGCAAGAGGGGGTGACAAGGGGGGCGCGCCCCTCCGTCAGGCCTGCGGCCTGCCACCTCCCCGCAAGCGGGAAGGATCTCAACCGTTCCTCCCCATGCAATGGGGAGGGGGACCGCCCGCGCAGCGGGTGGTGGAGGGGAACGCGCCTCAGAGCGCCGCCGCGATCCGCCTGAGCGCCTCGTCCAGCACCAGATCATCCGCCGCAAAGGAAATGCGGAAACCCTGCGCGCCGCCAAAGGCCGAAGCGGCCACCACCGCCACCCCGTGTTCGAGCAAGTGCATGACCAGCGCCTCGTCATCGCCAAAGCGCGCCATCAGCGGCCCGGCATCGACCATGCAATAGAACGCCCCGTCGGGCACCGGGGTCGAGAGCCCCGGAATGGCGTTGATCGCGGCGACGACCCGATCGCGCCGGACGCGGAAGCGCTCGCGCCAGTCGGCCAGGAATTCCTGCGGCCCGGCCAGCGCGGCGGTGGCGGCGGCCTGGGCGATCGAGCAGGGGTTGCCCGAATTGTGCGACTGCAACTTGCCCATGGCCTTGACCAGCCATTCCGGCCCCGCCGAAACGCCGATGCGGAAACCGGTCATCGCATGGCTCTTCGACACGCCCGAGACGGTCAGCACGCGGTCGGCCAGATCGGGGCAGGCGACGCTGAGCGTGGCATGGGCGCCCTCGTTGTAGCGCAGCGGGGCATAGATGTCGTCGGACAGCACCAGCACGCGCGGGAAACGGCGCAGAACCGCGCCCAGCGCGCGCAATTCCTCGGCCGGGTACGTCGCGCCGGTCGGGTTGCCGGGGCTGTTGAGCAGGAGCCAGCGGGTGGCGGGCGTGATCGCCGCTTCGAGCTGGGCGGGCGTGATGCGAAAGCCGCCCGAGCCTTGCGTGGGCAGGTCGACGACGCTGGCCCCCGCAAAGCGGACGATCTCGGGATAGCTGACCCACCAGGGCGAGGGAATCAGCACTTCGTCGCCCGGATCGAGCGTGGCGAGCAGCGCCTCGAAGATCGCCTGCTTGCCGCCCGCCGTCACGATCACTTGCGAAGGCGGCACCGTGATGCCCAGATCACGCCGGAAATGGAGCGCGGCAGCCTCGCGCAGGGCTGCCGTGCCCGCCACGGCGGTATAGCGCGTCTGCCCACCATCGAGCGCGGCCTTTGCGGCCTCGATCACATGGGGCGGCGTGGGGAAATCGGGCTCGCCCACCGAAAGCGAGATGATGTCGCGCCCTTGCGCGCGCAATTCGATGGCGCGGTCGGTCATCGCGCTGGTGCGCGAGGGCGAAATGCGGCCCAGCGCGGCGCTGGTGGTCTGCTCGAACATAAAGAATCAATCCTGGCCCAGAAGTCGCGCCGGGATCAGCCCGCGCAAGGCATTGCCGATGAAAAAACCGCCCGAAAGATCATCGAGCGAAAGGTCGCCCTCGACGGCGCGGCCTTGCGCAATCAGGTCGGCGCGCAGCACGCCCGGCAGCAGACCGCGCGCGGCAGGCGGGGTGACCAGAACGCCCTCGCGCTCGACGAAGATCGAGGTGAAGCTGCCCTCGGTCAGCCAGCCATCGTCGCGCAGCAACAGGGCCTCGCCCGCCCCGGCCCCGCGCGCCACCTTGAGCGCGGCCTCGTAGAACCCGCGATCGCTGGTCTTGTGGCGCAGCCGCCAGTCGCCCGAAGCCACCGGCAGCGGCAGGACCGCGCAGGCCACCGGCCCGGCAAAGGGCGCGGGCAAGGGGGTGGCCTCGAGGGCATGGGCACCGCTGCGCGCGAGTACGAGCCGCACTTTGGAAGGCGCTACCAGATCGAAGCACAAGGCATGGATCGCATTGCGCACGCCGTGCCGGTCGAACGCAAAACCCAGTTCGTGCGCGCTGCGCCCGATGCGTTCGAGATGGCCTTCGAGCAGGGCAATGCCCGTGGCGGGATCGAACGCCATCGTCTCGATCAGGTCGGCATGGCCTGCATTCACCCGCAAGAAATCCCCCTTCACCACGCATTCGCGCCATTCGCCCAGCCGCGTCGAATCCGCGACCACCGCCGAGCCGACACCCATTGTCGCCCGCCCACCGGCAGCGCCGGGATGATCGGGCACGAGGCGCACCGTGCGGATTGCCACATTGAACGCCGCGCCGCCAGTGGCGGGCGCATCATCGCGGCAGCTTTCCCCTTCACCCGCAGGCACATCGACATGGCCGATGCCCCCGCAATAGAGCCCGCGCGCGTCGCGCTCGGCCATGTCGATCAGTTCCATCGCGCGGATCTTGGGCGCGCCGGTGATCGAGCCACACGGGAAGATCGCGCGCAGCAGGCTGCCCGCGTCCTCGCCGGGGGCCAGCCGGGCGGTCACGGTCGTCACCATCTGGTGGACGGTCGGGTAGGTTTCGATGGCAAACGGCTGCTCGACCCGCACCGTGCCGGGCACCGCCACGCGCGAAAGATCGTTGCGCATGAGATCGACGATCATCAGGTTCTCGGCGCGGTCCTTGGCATTGGCGGCAAGCGCGGCCTTGAGCGCCGCGTCCTCGTCCGCCGTGCGCCCGCGCGGGGCCGTGCCCTTCATCGGGCGCACGGTCACGGTCGATCCATCAAGCTGGAAGAACAGCTCGGGCGAGACCGACAGGTGCCAGTGCGACCCGTCCCACAGCACCGCGCCATGCCCCGCCTGCGCCGCCGCGCGCAAAGACGCATAGATCGCCAGCGGATCGCCGCTCCACGATCCGGCGAGCTGGAAGGTCAGGTTGGCCTGATAGATGTCGCCGGCGCGGATCGCCTCCTGCACGCGGTCGAACGCGCGGCCATAGCCGCCGGGCGAATGCTGCGGCTCCAAAGGCCCCAGACGGCTTTCTACCGGGCGCCCTTCCCCTTGCGTTTCACGCGCCAGCCACGCGGTGACCCCGGCGCTGTCCATCCGCGTCATCGTGCCAAAGCGCGCGAACCACACCAGCGGCCCGGCCGCCCCGCTGCGCGCGCCCGCACGGGGGCCCAGCCGCTCTTCGAGGCACAGCCCCGCCTCGTAGGCGATGGCCCCGGCCCACCAGCCCGGCGTCACGCCGATCCGCGCCAGCGCCGCCTCGACCTCATCGGGCCTGCGCGCGACGACGATCTCCAGCGGGTCTTGATAGAGCCGTGCCCCAGAGCGGCCATCGGAACGGGCATCGGGGCGGGCATCGTCGAGCAGGAGGAAAGGCGCGCGGGTCATGGCCGCGCGGCATAGCGGCAGGAACGCGCGGGCGAAACCCGGCTTGGCGGCAAAAACCCCTCGCGGCCCCGCGCCCATCATCCTAAACAGGCTATCAACCCCAACCATAAGGCGCGCGCATGGACGAGATATTTTTGGGCCTGACCACGAAGGGCACCCGCGAAACCCTCCTGCTCAATCGCGCCAACCGCCATGGCCTGATCGCGGGGGCGACCGGCACCGGCAAGACGGTGACGCTCCAGGGCATCGCCGAACAGTTCAGCCGCGCCGGGGTGCCGGTGTTCCTGGCCGATGTGAAGGGCGATCTTTCGGGCATCGCCATGCCCGGCAGCCCGACCTTCAAGCACGCCGCCACGCTCGAACAGCGGGCGAAGGATCTGGGCATCGCCGACTATGCCTATGCCGCCTGCCCGGCGGTGTTCTGGGATCTCTATGGCGAGCAGGGTCACCCGATCCGCACGACGATCTCGGAAATGGGGCCGCTGCTGCTTTCGCGGCTGATGGGCCTCAACGACACGCAGGAAGGCGTGCTGACGATCGCCTTCCGCTATGCCGACAACAATGGCCTGCTGCTGATCGACCTGCCCGACCTTCAGGCCGTGCTGGCCGCCTGCGCGCAGGATGCGGGCGCCCTCGCCCTCAAATACGGCAATGTCACCAAGGCCAGCGTCGGGGCGATCCAGCGCCAGTTGCTCGGCCTCGAAAGCCAGGGGGCGGACCGTTTCTTTGGCGAGCCCGCCTTCGAGATCAACGATTTCCTCCATGTCGACGAAAACGGGCAGGGCCTCGTCAACGTGCTGGCCGCCGACAAGCTGATGCAGAGCCCCAAGCTCTACGCCACGTTCCTGCTCTGGCTGCTCTCCGAACTGTTCGAGGCGCTCCCCGAAGTGGGCGACCCGGACAAGCCGCGTCTGGTGTTCTTCTTCGACGAGGCCCACCTGCTGTTCGACGACGCGCCCGACGCGCTGATGGACAAAGTCGAACAGGTCGTCCGCCTGATCCGTTCCAAGGGCGTGGGCGTCTATTTCGTGACGCAAAACCCCATCGACATTCCCGAAAAGGTCGCCGGGCAGCTGGGCAACCGCGTGCAACATGCGCTGCGCGCGTTCACCCCGCGCGACCAGAAAGCCATCCGCGCCGCCGCCGAAACCTTCCGCATCAACCCCGATCTCGACGTGGGCAAGGCGATCATCGAACTCAAGGTGGGCGAGGCGCTGGTTTCCACGCTCGACGCGCAAGGCGCGCCCGGCATTGTCGAGCGCACGCTGATCGCCCCGCCGCGCTCGCGCCTCGGGCCGGTCAGTGCGCCCGAACGCGCCGCGATCCAGTCCGCCAGCCCGTTTGGCGGCAAGTACGACGTGGCCGTCAACCGCGAAAGCGCCGCCGAAGTGCTGGCCCAGAAGGCTGCTGACGCCGCCGCCGCCGCGCGCACGGTCGCCGAACAGGGCGAAGCAGCCCAGCGCGCCCAGCCGCGCCAGTCGCCCTCGCTGTGGGAAGACGTGGGCCGCAAGGCCGGGCGGGCGGCGATGGGCGCGGTTGCCAGCTCAGCAGGCGCGGTGATCGCCGCCGAACTGGCGGGCAAGAAATCGCGGGCCCAACCCGTGGCGAGCGGGGCCACCGCGATGATCGGCTCGATCGCCACGAGCCTTGGCGGCGAGGCGCTGGGCCGTTTCGCGCGCGGGCTGCTGGGCGGCCTGCTGCGCTGAACCGGGGGCTGGGGCAGCCCTGTTCGCCGGCCACAGGCAGATGCCCGGCCACAGGCTGCCCTTCCCCTGCCATGCTGTTGGCAGAAAACCCGGCGCCGTTCGTCGAAACAGGTTGCTGCTGCAACGAGCGAACGGCAAGCAGGCGCCAATTGCTTTTTCGCATGAAAGGACCCCCATGCGCGCCCTGCTTCTTGCCGCCACGATGCTGGCTGGCACTTTTGCCGCCACCCCGACCCTTGCGGCTGAAAAGCCCGCCACCCCGGCGGCGGCTGCCCTTCCCGCCGATGCAGGCGCCATGCCCGAGGGCAAGCTGGGCAATCAGGTCGTGCCCAAGGCCTATCGCCTCGACTTCAACCTCGACCCGGCGCAGGACCGCTTTTCGGGCCACACCGAAATCGACGTGACCGTCAACCAGCCGGGCCGCTATGTGTGGATGCACGGGCGCGATCTGGCGGTGAAGACCGTGGCCGCCAAAGTGGGCACCCGCACGATCCCCGGCACCTTCCGTCAGGCCGACGAGACCGGCGTTGCCCTGCTGACCTTTGCGCAGCCCCTGCCCGCAGGCGCGGTGACGCTCGTGTTCGACTATGACGCGGCGTTCAACGGCGGCCCCACCGGCCTGTTCCACGTCCATGTCGACAACCAGTGGTACAGCTGGAGCCAGTTCGAATCGATCGACGCGCGCGCCGCGTTCCCTGCCTTCGACCAGCCCGGCTTCAAGACGCCCTATACCGTCACCATCACCACCCCGGCGGGCCAGCGCGCGGTCAGCAACGCGCCCGAGGTTTCCACCACGACGACCGGCACCAAAACGGTCCACCACTTCGCCCCGACCCTGCCGCTGCCCAGCTACCTCGTGGCGGTCATGGCCGGGCCGTTCGTGAGCGTTGATGGCGCCATTCCCGCCGATGCCCAGCGTGCGCGCCCCTTGCCGCTGCGCGTGATCTCCACCCGCCCCAATGCCGACAAGCTGACGTTCGCGCTCGAAGGCACCAAGGGCATCGTCACCCACCTCGAAAATTATTTCGGGCAGGCGTTCCCGTTCCCCAAGCTCGACCAGATCACCGCGCCGATCATGCCGGGCGCGATGGAGAACGCGGGCGCCGACCTCTACGAGGATTCGCTGCTCGCCCTCGATGATCACGCCTCGACCGCGCAGAAGCGCGGCTTTGGCATGGTCGTGGCCCACGAACTGGCGCACCAGTGGTTCGGCGACATGGTCAGCCCGGCCTGGTGGGACGACATCTGGCTCAACGAGAGCTTTGCCAACTGGATGGGCTTCCGCATCGGCAACGAATGGCGCCCCGATCTCAACATCGGCGCTGGCGCGCTGGCCGAAGGCTTTTCGGCAATGGGCACCGACGCCCTGCTCGCGGGCCGTCCGATCCACCAGCCGATCGCCCGCAACGCCCAGATCGACGCCGCCTTCGACACGATCACGTATGGCAAGGGCGGCCATGTCGTGGCGATGATCGCCGCGTTCATGGGCGATACCAAGTTCCGCGACGGCGTGCGCGGCTACATGGCCAGGCACCGCTATGGCAATGCCAGCACGGCCGACTTCTTCGGCGCGATGGCCGATGCGGCGGGCGATCCGCGCATCCTGCCCGCGATGCAGAGCTTCACCGACCAGCAGGGCGTGCCGCTCGTCACGTTCGCGCCCGCCGGCAAGGGCAAGTGGACTGCCACGCAGAGCCGCTACGTGCGTCTGGGCACGCAGGCGCCCGACCAGACCTGGGGCGTGCCGCTGTGCCTGCGTCAGGGCGATGCGCGCGCCTGCGAACTGCTGGTCGACAAGACCGCCACGGTCTCCATCGATGGCAAGGGCGCGCTGATGCCCAATGCCGGGGGCACCGGCTATTACCGCTTCGAGCTTCCCGCCGCGCAGTGGGACGCGCTGATCGCGCAAGGCGCGAGCCTGCCCGGTGGCGAGGCGCTGGCCCTGTCCGACAGCCTTTCGGCCAGCTTCCAGGCCGGTCGCGCCAGCCCTGCCCAGCTTGTCGCCGCCGCCCGTACGCTGGGGGCCAATCCCGACAGCTATGCCAGCGACGAGGCCACCACGCTGCTCTCCAGCCTCGATGATCGCGGCCTGCTGACCCCGGCGGCCCATGCCGGGCTCACCCGTCTGGCCAGCGAGATCCGCAAGCCCCAGCTCGCCAAGCTGGGCTTCGATCCGCGCAAGGGCGCCCATCTGGCCGACGATCCCGACACGCAGCAGCGCCGCGTGGCGCTCGTCGCCGAACTGGCCAATGTGGCCGAAGACGCCGCCACCAATGCCACGCTGACCAAGGCTGCCGACGGCTTCCTGACCGGCGATGCCGCCGCGCTCGATCCCTCGTTCTACAACAGCGCGTTCAAGGCCTGGCTCAAGGTCCATGGGGTGGACGGCGCCAGGCGCCTGATGGAAACCGCGCTGTCTTCCGAAGATCCGCTGCTGCGCCCGGCGGCCCTGCGCGCCATCGGCCGCAGCAACGATCCTGCCGTGGCCAAGTGGCTGCTGGAGGACTTTTCGGACAAGCGCCTGCGCGTGAACGAAAAGCTGATGGGCGTGGCCCTCACCATCGCCAGCCCCGCCACGCGCGACTATGGCTTTGGCTGGGCCAATGCCCATATCGACAGCCTGCTGGCGAGCGGCGCGGGCATCTTCCTGACCCGCAGCCTGCCGCAAGTGGTCAGCGGCTTCTGCTCGACCGACAAGGCCAAGGCGATCGCCGCCTGGCGTCCGCACTTCGCCAACAACTCGGGCGCGCTCGAACTCGAACGCGCGATCGAGCGGGTCAACGACTGCGCCGTCCTCAAGGACCAGCGCGCCGCCGACCTCTCGGCCACGCTGGCTGCGGTCAGGTAAGGCGCTGGCGCGGGGGTGTGTCCCCCGCGCCGTCTTTGCCTGAGCGGCCTTCAGGGGCCCCAAAACCAAAAACGGCGCCTTTCGTGGGAAGGCGCCGTTTTCGCGTGAACCAGGGATTGCCGGTTCAGAAAAGATGATCCGAAGGTGCCTATTCGACCACGGCCCCCCAGTTGCCCCAGACATAGATCGCCACGAACAGGAACAGCCAGACCACGTCGACAAAGTGCCAGTACCACGCCGCCGCTTCGAGCCCGAAATGCTGGCGCGGGGTGAATTCGCCCCGTTCGGCGCGAACCCAGCACACGAACAGGAAGATCGTGCCGATGATCACATGGAAGCCGTGGAACCCGGTCGCCATGAAAAAGGCCGAACCATACGTGTTCTTGCCAAAGGCAAACGGCGCGTGGGCATATTCGTAGACCTGGATCGAGGTGAACAGCAGGCCCAGCAGGATGGTGATGCCCAGCCCCTGCTTGAGGCTGCGCCGGTCGCCCTCGATCAGGGCACGGTGCGCCCAGGTCAGGGTCGTGCCCGAACAGAGCAGGATCAGCGTGTTGAGCAGCGGCAGGTCGAAGGCATTGATGACATGCGTGATCGCCTTGGGCGGCCAGACCCCGCCGATGACATCGGTGTTGACCGTGCTGGGGAACAGCGAGAAATCGAAGAAGGCCCAGAACCAGCCGACGAAGAACATCACCTCCGAGGCGATGAACAGGATCATGCCATAGCGCTGGTGCAACTGGACCACCGGGGTATGATCGCCCGCGCGCGCCTCGGCCAGAACCTTGCCCCACCACGAAAACATCGTGAGGACAACACCCAGCAGCCCGAGCAGCATGATCTGGAGGCCGCCTGCCATGGCATGCATGAACAGCACGCCGCCACTGGTCATCACCAGGGCCGACATGGCCCCCATGAACGGCCAGATATCGGGCGGGAGGATGTGATAGTCGTGGTTCTTCGCGCCAGCCATGATCGCGTTCTTCCCCCAGTCTGTCCGGTCTTGCCCCCGCGCGCACGGGCGCGGGCTGCCGGTTATGTACTGAAATTCTTTTCTACCGGTCGCATCAGGCCCGGTAAAGTCAATTCGCGGCTTCGAGGAAGGTGTAGCTCAAGGTGATTTCGGGGGTCTGGCGGGCATTGGGATCGTCGAGAATGGCCGGATCGACATAGTAGATCACCGGCATGCGCACTTCCTGCCCCGGCTCAAGCTTTTGTTCGTTAAAGCAGAAGCACTGGATCTTGTGAAAATAGGCGCCGGTCTGCTCGGGCGTGACGTTGAACACGGCCCGGCCCGTAATCGGCCTATCCGCATTGTTGCGTGCGGTGAAGAAAGCGATTTTTCGCTCGCCGATTCGCCCGTCCTGCGTGACCTGTTGGGGGCGGAACGTCCAGGGCAGGCCCGGCGCGACATTGGCATCGAAGCGCACGGTAATCGGCGCGCCCGTGGCCCTGACGGTAGCCGCCTGCGCGGCGCTGGCGCGCTGGGTGGTCCCGGCAAAGCCCGTGGCCTGACAGAACATCCGGTAAAGCGGCACCGCCGCATAGCCGAGCCCCATCATGGCGAGCGCAGCCCCGGCGGCGATCAGGCCGACCTTGCGGTTGGCGCGCGCGGCATCATGGGGAGGTGGTGGCGGTGGTGGTGATGGTGCCTGTGGCGGTATCTGCGGCGTGCTGGCCATCGATCATGTCCTCCCCGGCTGGCGGCGCTCTGCGGCGCCTGCACACAGGACCGGGCATCACGGACGATGGCTGGCCTGCACCCCCAGTTTGGCGATGGTGATCGCGAAAAACAACACCACAAGCGCGCCCAGCAGCAGGCCCAGCGCCCGGTTGCGCGCCTTCTGGCGGGCGCGGAAGGCCTCCAGATCGAAAGTCTCCGGGGTCTCCGGCGCCTGAGCCGGTGCTGATTCCGGCGCCTCAGGCGGTTTCCGGGCGCCCAGCACTTTGTCGACAGGCCGGTCCGCGTCCATCAGATCCAGCCCTGCATCGCGGCCAGACGGTCCACCACCAGCGCGCCGAACAGCGCAAAGAGATAGAGGATCGAATAGCCGAACAACTGCTTTTCAGGCTTCATGCGGTCATCGGGCACGCTCGTGCGCAGGCCCACCCGCGTGGCCAGCGCAAGGAAGCCGAGCCCCAGCACGACCGCCGCGACACCATAGATCGCCCCCGTGCCGCCCAGCCACCACGGCGCCACCGTGACCGGCAGCAGCGCGAGCGTATAGACCAGAATATGCCGCCGCGTGACCTTCTCGCCCGCCACGACCGGCAGCATCGGAATGCCCACTTTGGCGTAATCGGTCTTCACGAACAGCGCGAGCGCCCAGAAATGCGGCGGCGTCCACATGAAGATGATCAGGAACAGCAGGATCGGCATCAGCGTGATGTGGCCGGTGACAGCCACCCAGCCGATCAGCGGCGGGAAGGCGCCCGCGCCCCCGCCGATCACGATGTTCTGCGGCGTGCGCGGCTTGAGCCAGACGGTATAGATCCACGAATAATAGAAGATCGAAACCGCCAGAATGCTGGCCGCCAGCCAGCCATTGGCCAGGCCCATCACGACGACCGCCCCGCCCGACAGGGCAAAGCCGAAATCGCGGGCCGAGTCGCGGTCCATGCGCCCGGAGGGCAGCGGCCGCCTGGCCGTGCGCTTCATCCCCGCGTCGATGTCCGCTTCCCACCACTGGTTGAGAGCGGCGGCCCCGCCAGCCCCCACGGCGATGCACAGGATCGCCGTAAACGCCAGAATCGGATGGATTTCTCCGGGTGCGGCGAGAAGTCCGCACAGGCCCGTGAAGATCACCAGAGTCATCACGCGCGGCTTGGTCAGCGCAAAGAAATCCCGCCAGTCGGCAGGCATGCGCAGGGGAGTCGTGGCCAGTTCCATTGTGGGGCGGCTATAGCAGCCCTGCCCCCGAGGAAAAGGGCTCAGGGCCCCCTTGGGCAATCTGTCCAATTGCGGCCCTCCCCTGCCTTGTACGGACAGGAAACACCCATCAGGGGGCAGCCGTCAACTGCTGATGCAGCGCGGCCACCATGTGCGCCCGCTCCGCCGGGTCGAGATCGCCGCGCTGGGCGACATAACGCAGCAGCGCATAGGCCTGATGGGCGCGCCACATCGCTTCGGCGGTACTGAAGCCCAGCGCCGCGAACTGGTCGGCCAGAAAGGCCGTGCGCACTTCGTCGACCGCCTGAACCGCGCTGCGCACGGGTTGCGAGCGGCGCGCCCAGCCCAGAATCGCCAGTTCCAGATCCGCCGCACGGGCCGCCGCGTCCGAACGCAGGGGAAGCTCCATCAGCCGCGCGATGCGCGCCCGCACGTCGGGTTCCTCGCGCGCGAGGCGTTCCTGCACCGCGAGCGTCGAGCGCTCGCGCCAGGTGTCCAGAACGGCGTCGAGCAGGGCGCCCCGGTCCTTGAAATGCCAGTAGAAACTGCCCTTCGAGGCCTTGAGGTCGACCGCCAGCTTTTCCACCCGCACTTGCTCGACACTGCTGTCGGCCATGACCCGAATGGCCGCCTCGATCCAGTCCGCGCGGCCCAGACGGCGCGGGGGCTGGTCAGCAGCAGGGGGCTCGGTCGGTGCGGGCGTCGGGGTCATCGCGGTGATCTAGGCGGCGTCGCCACCGCGCGCAACAGCCCCCTTGACCGATCCCCCCGCCCTTCCATACGATAGCGTATGGAGAGAGGGCCGGCGTTCCGCACGACCGGCAGACAGAGCAAAAAAGGATCAGCCGCCCGATGTCGTACACCGCCGCCACCGGCATGATCGTCGCCCAGATCATGGCCCTGCCCGAATTCGCCCGCATCTGCGCGCTCCACCCGGAGGCCGGGCTCGACGAGGCCATGCTGACCGAAATCGTGGGCAGCGCGGGCACGCTGGCACACGACGTGATCGCGCCGTTCAACCGCCGCGCCGACGCGCAAGGATGCCAGCTCGACAACGGGCGCGTGCGGCTTGCGCCGGGCCATCACGCGGCGTGGCAGGCCTTTGTCGAAGGCGGCTGGCCGCTGATCGAGGGAGCACCGGAATGGGGCGGCGCGGGCCTGCCGATGCTGGTCCATTCGGCCTGCGAGGAACTGTTCAACCGCGCCTCGCCCGCCTTCGGCATGCTGCCAACGCCGATCCGCTGCGCCAACAGGGTGATCGAGAAATATGCCGATGCGGCCACGCGCGCGCTGTGGTGCCCGCGCCTCGTCGAAGGGAGCTGGGCCGCCACGATCTGCATTTCCGAAGCCGACGCCGGATCGGACGTGCCGCGCCTGCGCACGCTGGCCACCCGGCGCGAGGATGGCGACTGGTCGATCACCGGCGAGAAGATGTGGATCAGCTATGGCGACCACGACCTGACCCCGCGCATCGCCCACATGGTGCTGGCCCGCACACCGGAAACGGGAACAGGAACCGCAGGGCTCAGCCTGTTCCTCGTGCCTTCGGACATCGACGGGCAGCGCAATGGCGTGGTCGTGCGGCGGATCGAGGAGAAGCTCGGCCTTCACGGCTCGCCCACATGCGCGCTCGGCTTCGAGGGCGCGCGCGGCACCCTGATCGGCACGCCCGGACGCGGACTGGCCCAGCTTTTCACGATGATCGTGGGCATGCGCCTGTCGGTCGGCAGCCAGGGCGCCGGGATCGCCGGGGCTTCGGCAAGCCTTGCCCGGACCTATGCGGCCCAGCGCCGCCAGGGCGGGCGCGGCGATGCCCCGCCCGTAACCATCGACCGGCATGGCGACATCCAGCGCCTGCTGCTGGCCTGCGCCGCCCGCGCCGAAATGGCCCGCGCGCTCACACTGGCCGCCTCGGCCCAGGCCGACCTGCAAGCCCGCGAAACCGACGAGGCCGCGCGCACGCAGGCCGGGCTCGTGCTCTCGTGGCTGCTGCCGATCACCAAGAATTTCTGCGCGGAAGCCGCCAGCCTCTGCGCCAGCGAGGCCATTCAGGTTCTGGGCGGCGCGGGCTACACCCGCGAATGGCCCGCCGAGCAATACTTGCGCGATGCCCGCGTTCTGGCGATCTACGAGGGCACCAGCGGGATGCAGGCGCTCGACCTCGTGCTGCGCCGCGTGCTGGGCGACGAAGGCCGCGCGTTCCACGCCTTCCTCGCGCTCGCCAGAGCCGAGGCGGCCCCCTCCCCGGATGCCGACCCGCTTGGCCAGATGCTCGACCTTCTCGAAACAGCCGCGCAAGGCCTCGACAAGGCCAGGGCCCCGATCATCGCCTGTCCGTTCCTGTCGCTGGCCTCGCTTGCCACGACCGGCTGGCTCGCCCGGCGCCTCACCCGCCTGTCGGGCACGCCCGCCAACAACCATCTGGCCGCGCTGGGCCGCCACTGGCTGCGCCTCGCCCTCCCCGAAGCCCATGCGCAAGCCGCCCTCGTCGCGCAGGGCGCGGATCTTGTCGCCGAATTTCCGGCCATGGAGGCGGCCTGTCCCGCCTGAGCGTCTTTCGCTCCCCAACAAGAAAAGCGGCCGAAGCGAACCTCGGGGGGAAGGTCACTTCGGCCGCTCAGGACGCGGAAAGCCGGTGGGGTTGCAAGGGGGAGAGGGACCGGCGTCCCGCGCGATCGTGTGCCTTGTATAGGACGGGGCCCCCTGCCCCGCCTCAAAGCTTTTTAGAAGTTGGCGATGATCTTCATGCCCAGCAGGGTCGCGTTCGGGGTCTTGGAAGTTTCGCCCGGACGGATCATGTAGTCGAACTCGGGCTGGAGCTGGAGGCCGGGCATGACATCGATGCCGTAATAGGCCTCAATCACATGCGAACTGCTCTGCGGCGCCAGCACCGCGGCGCCCAGCGACTGCCCGGTATCGACCATGTAGGTCTGGTTGAGCTGCAACCGCTTGCTGACCTTGTAATACGTCCACAGCACGCCGAAGCGGTCGGTGTTGCGATGCGGGATCACGCCGTTGAACGAGAAACCGGCATAGAACTGGTCGGCCAGCGCCGCCACGCGCGCGGTGTTGTGAACATAGCCGAACATCAGGTAGCCACCCGACATCTGGTCGTTCCCGCCCTTGCGATAAATCATCTGGTCGCCTTCGAACCAGTACATGTTCATCGGCGCGCGGCGCGAGGGATCGCCCGGCGTGACCGCAGCAGCTGCGCTGGTCGTCATCAGGTCGTTATAGCGCGAGCTGTCGTGGGCATAGCCGAACACATAGTGGCCCGGCAGCTTCTTGGCGGTGAGGAACGGCTGCCAGGTAAATTCGACCGGCACCATGACCCCGGTGGTGTGTTCGCTGCCCCAGGCCCAGCCCGACGGATTGCTGGCCAGCGGGGTCACCTGATAGACGCCGAACTGGATGCTGGTGTCGCGCGTGGGACGGAAGCGCACGCGTCCGCCCATCGTGGCCTTGGGATAGACCGCGAAACCGGGCGCCCGCTTGAGGATCACCGGCGCCGAACAGGTGACCATGAACGAGCACAGCAGCGGCGAGGTCGCAAAGACGTGGGTGAGCGACATGCGCCCCAGCGCCAGATCGAGGCGCCCGTCGAACATCGTCTTTTGCAGGTAGAAGTCGACAAGGTGGGCCGCCACGCCGCCCGTCAGCCCGTAGACTTCCATCAGGTTGATGTAGTGCTCGCCCAGACGGTCGGTCGAAACCTGGTGCCCGACGCGGTTCATCACCAGCGTGTGCAGGGTCCAGCCATGGAGCCCGAGCAGCTTGTCGAGGTCGAAATGCATTTGCAGCGTGAGTTCATGGACATAGTCCGCGCCGCGCTCCACGCCGCCATCGATATTGCCCATCGCCTCGGCCTTGTAGGAGAACGAGAACGAGAAGCCCTTCTCCTTGAGGCTGGCGCGCAGCGGATCGAGCGGGGTGATCAGGTGGCCGCCCACGGTGGTCGGCACGTAATAGGCATCGGGAACGTCAGTCCGGCGCAGCGAATCCAGTTCGGAAGGCAGCAGCCAGGACATCGCTTCCTTGTCGGTCAGCGGGCGCAGGCTGCTCCCGCCGATGTTCCGGCGCCGGTTTGCGGTGATGTCGGGCACGGTGGGTGCGTCGTGATCATCGCTGGAGCCATCTTCATCGGAGGACGCGGGCGCGGGCGAAGGCGAAGACGAAGTGGGCTCGCCCCCTTCCCCCTCGGGTGCGGCGGTGATCAGGGGGCCCGCTTCGCCCGAAAAGGTCGCGGGCACGAACATGGCCGAAGTCGAAAACGAGGGGGCCTCCTGCTCGGGGGCGCCATCGTCCTGCGCATTGATGCCCAGGGGGGCGGCTTCCTGCGCATGGGCCACCAGCGGGGTGGCGCAGGACATCAGGGCCGGCAGCACCGGCCACGCGGCGCGGCTGCGCGAAAGGAACTGGCGAAAGTTGTGCGTCATGAGTGGGGGCTCACCGGCCAGTGCGTTTTCAGGTCGCGACGTCGCGGACGCCCGCCGGAAAGACGCGGTCAAACAAGAGACCGGGGCGGCCGATCCGGTCAACCCGGATCAGCCGCCCCGGCGACTGCGGCGTCAACCCTCAGTGGGTCGAGCCGCCCTTCTGCGGCAGAGCGAACGCGATGATCGTGTCGCTCACATCGGCAGCGTGGCTCATGCCACCCACCGAGATCACCACATACTGGCGGCCGGTCCGCGGCGAACGGTAGATCAGGGGCGCGGCCGGAGCACCGGCGGGCAGCCGGGCCTTCCACACTTCCTTGCCCGTCAGCGAGTCGAGCGCGCGCAGGTAGTTGTCTTCGGTACCGGCAAAGAACACCAGGCCCGAAGCCGTCGCGGTGGGACCACCCAGGGTGGGCAGGCCAAGCGGGATCGGCATGTGGGTCTTCATGCCCATCGGGCCGGTATCACGCACGGTGCCGAGCGGAACCTGCCACACGACCTTCTTGGTCTTGAGGTCGATCGCGGTCATCGTGCCGAAGGGCGGCGTGTTGCAGGGCACGGCCAGCGGCGACTGGAGGACGTCGATGCGAACACCGCGATAGGGCCCTGCGACCTGCGGACGCAGCGTCCCCATGAAGCCGGGAACTTCGTCCATCGAGATCTTGTACTTGCTGGCGTTCTTCTCGTTGACGAGCATCATGCGCAGCGGAACGCGCATGTCGTTCACGAACATCAGGTCACGCGTCTCGTCGATCGAGATGCCACCCCAGTTCATGCCACCCAGAAGGCTCGGGAACTCGATGTAGGGCTTCTCGCCGGGAGGCGTGAAGGCACCGGTATAGACCGAATCCTTGAACATGATGCGGCAGTAGAGCTGGTCGAAGGTGCTCACACCCCACATCTTGCGCTCGCTCAGGCGCTCGTTGCCAATGCCCGGCATGCCCACCGAGAACGGCTGGGTCGCGGCAAGGTGTTCACCTTCGGCCGCCGGATTGTTGGTCACGGCGCGCTCGACGACACGGGTCACCGGCTTGCCGGTGCGACGGTCGAGAACGAAGATGTTGCCGGTCTTGGTGGTCTGGATCAGCGCGGGAACCTTCACGCCCTTGTCGTTCGTCACGTCATAGAGAACGGGCTGCGAAGGAATGTCATAGTCCCAGACGTCGTGGTGAACGGTCTGGAAGACCCAGCGCGTGCGGCCGGTCGAGGCATCGACGGCGACGATGGCCGCGCCGAACGTTTCCTTGGCCTTGTTGCGGTCGCCGCCCCAGTAGTCGGGCGGGCCCGCGCCGGTGGGCAGGTAGACGAGGTTGAGGTCGCGGTCGTAAGTCGGAACCGTCCAGACGTTGGGGGTTTCGAGCGAGAAGTGCGGGTCCTGCTGGTTGACGGCGGGGTTCTCGGGGTTGCCGACATCCCACACCCAGGCCAGCTTGCCGGTCAGGGCGCTGTAGGCGCGCACCGCGCCCGAAGGTTCGCCATGCACGATGTCGCGGACCCAGCCACCGACAACCGCATTGTGGCCCATGAGGACCGGAACCGAAGTCGGGTGATAGCGCTTGCCGCGCTCGACCGGGCCCATGCCGGCCGCAAGGTCAACCGAGCCACCCTTGCCGAAATCGGCGACGGGCTTGCCGGTGTGGGCGTCCAGCGCGATCAGGCGCGCATCGACCGTCGAGATCAGCAGGCGCTGATGGCTCGTCCCGGCAGGCAGGGCAGCCTTCTGGGCGGGCGTCAGGCTGGTGTCGGTGTCGAGGTCGTAATAGCCGACGCCGCGGCAGGTCACGTGCTCGGCCGCGTGAGCGTGCGGATCAAACTTCCACAGCGCCTTGCCGGTGTCGGCATCGAGCGCGGTGACCAGATTTTCCGGCGTGCACGAATAGAGCACATTGCCGATCTGGAGCGGGGTGTTTTCGTCAACGCCCGCGCCCGGACCGGTGGTGCGGCGGCCCGTGTGATAGGTCCAGGCAACCTGCAAATCGTTCACGTTTTCAGGATTGATGTCGGTGAACGGCGCAAAGCGCGTGCCGTTGGCATTGCGGCCGAACGTCGTCCAGTTGTCCGACGCGTTGATCTTGTCGAGCGGCAGCGGCGTCTTGGCCGACAGGTTCTCCGGCGCATAGATCGCGCCATGGGGGAAGAAAGCCGAAACGAGCGTCAGCACCAGCGCACCGGCGGTTGCAGCACCGCCCCAGAAGCTCGCACGGCGCAGATGGGCCGGCATCGCTTCGAGAGTTGCACTGGCCCACAGCCCGAGACCGAACAGCAGGGCCGGAACCACCAGACGAGGCAGCAGCGCCCAGAAACCGAATTCAGGGGTATCGAAGAGGGCCCAGACAACCGTTGCGCCGAAGATGGCGATCGTCAGGGTCGGCGCAAGGCGATGCTTCTTCAGGAAAAGCACCGCGAGGATCACATAGGCAATCCCGGCCAGGGCGTAGTAGAATGACCCGCCAAGCGTGACCAGCCTGATCCCGCCAGCAGCAAGGACGAGGCCAATGATGAGAGTTACAGCGGCGAACAGGACGCGAAATACGCCACGGCCGTTCGAGCGACGCGGAAGAGGAGAGCCATCAGTCATGATAGCGCCCCGACGGTTCGACGCCGGCTCGTAAGTCCGACGGCATTTGACGGTTTTTCACCTGGTTGCCTTTCCATGCTGTCGACCACCTGCCCGCAAAAGCAGGCGCGGTCGCACAGGTAGATTTCACCCAATTGTTTTTCATGAATGTTGCGGAGCAAATCCAGTGCGGCGCACGCATGTGTCGAATTTGCAATTCATTTGCATTAATTGACCCGCGCGCAATCGACCTTGCCGCTGCATTCATGCAGCGCCCCCTATCTCTCTTCTTTTCATGAAAGAAATGAATTTGTAGAATAACAATTATTCCAATGAGGAATGTTCATGGAATTCAGATTGTTACGTGCCTTCACCGAGGTCGTTCAGCGCGGTGGGTTCTCGCAGGCGGCCCGTTCGCTGGCCTCCACGCAGTCCACGATCAGCAAGGCTGTCAAGCAGCTCGAAGACGAAGTCGGCACGATCCTGCTCGACCGGGTCGGCCACCGCAGCGTGATGACCCCGGCAGGAGAGGTAGTCTATCGGCGGGGAATCAAGCTCCTGGCCGACCGCGACGACCTGATCGTCGAGCTCGATGAAATCCGCGGGCTCAAGCGGGGCGTCCTTCGACTCGGGGTTCCCTCCGTCGGCAACATCAAGCTGTTCGCGCCGGTGGTCTGCATGTACCGCGAACGCTATCCACAGATAGAACTGCGCCTGATCGAGCATGGCAGCAACCAGCTTGAAAAGCATCTGCGGGCTGGCGACATCGACATCGCGGGCATCCTGAAGCCTCAGTCCCATGACCTGGAATGGGAATTGATCCGGCGCGAACCGATGGTCGCCCTGCTTGCTCCGGGTCACCCGCTCAGCCATTGCCGTTCCCTGAAGCTGACCGACCTGAGCAGTCTTCCCTTTATTCTCTTCGATCCGGGGTTTCGCCTGCACGGCATGATCCTCGATGCCAGTCGCAAGGCCGGTTTCGAGCCGACCGTGGCGGTCACCAGCAGCCAGATCGATTTCATGGTCGAGCTGGTCTCGACCAACGTCGGCGTGGCCTTCCTGCCCAGCAACATCGTCGATGAAGCATACCTCCAGCGCCTCGCCGCCGTCCCCCTCGACGAGCCCGACCTTGCATGGATCATGGGGCACGCGTGGCGGCACAACGCCTATCTCTCGGACGCGACGGTCGCATGGATGGATCTCGTCCGGGAGACCTACCAGAACGAATAGCCCCCCACCCGCTCCACCCTGTTTCCGGGGAGGTGGAGCGCGCGCTGTGCGGGTGGAGGAGAGGTAGAACGCAAAAAGCCGCCTCTGGGTAGAGACGGCTGGTGTGTGAGTGATGCTGTGAAGTGGTTGCGGGGGCAGGATTTGAACCTGCGACCTTCAGGTTATGAGCCTGACGAGCTACCGGGCTGCTCCACCCCGCGATGATAGCAAAACGGCCCCTTGGCGTTTTTGCCTTGGGGCCGATTTGTTGAATGAGATTGTGATGGGTTTTTAATCGTGTGCGCCGGCTTCAATGCCTGGCGACGACCTACTCTTCCAACGCTTGAGCGTTAGTACCATTGGCGCGGACTGGTTTCACGGCCGAGTTCGAGATGGGATCGGGTGGTTCACAGACGCTATGGTCACCAGGCAATGGAGCGGGCGCACATGATTTGTTTTTAGATCGATGATTGGGTGTCTGGCTTTTGTATCGTCCGGTTATCACCGTAGCCTTTGCAGGGCTGATGGTGATGGTGGGGATTCTTCAAGCATGAACAGAGTTATTAGGACCGGTTAGCTTCATGCGTTACCGCACTTCCACACCCGGCCTATCAACGTGGTGGTCTACCACGACTCGATGATACCTTATCTTGAGGGAGGCTTCCCGCTTAGATGCTTTCAGCGGTTATCCCGTCCATGCATAGCTACCCTGCTGCGCTCCTGGCGGAACGACAGGTACACCAGAGGCATGTTCACCCCGGTCCTCTCGTACTAGGGGCAACTCCTCTCAAGTATCGACGCCCACGGCAGATAGGGACCAAACTGTCTCGCGACGTTCTGAACCCAGCTCACGTACCACTTTAATTGGCGAACAGCCAAACCCTTGGGACCTGCTCCAGCCCCAGGATGTGATGAGCCGACATCGAGGTGCCAAACGATTCCGTCGATATGAGCTCTTGGGAATCATCAGCCTGTTATCCCCGGCGTACCTTTTATCCGTTGAGCGATGGCCCTTCCACGAGGGACCACCGGATCACTATGACCGACTTTCGTCTCTGCTCGACTCGTCAGTCTCGCAGTCAGGCAGGCTTATGCCATTGCACTCTAGCAGACGGTTTCCAACCGTCCTGAGCCTACCATCGCGCGCCTCCGTTACTCTTTAGGAGGCGACCGCCCCAGTCAAACTACCCGCCACAGAGGGTCCCCGCACCGGCTAACGGTGCTGGGTTAGACATCAGAAAACAACAGGGTGGTATTTCACCTATGGCTCCACACCGGCTGGCGCCAGTGCTTCAAAGCCTCCCACCTATGCTACACAATTCTTTCCTAATGCCACTCTGAAGCTGCAGTAAAGGTGCACGGGGTCTTTCCGTCTAACCGCGGGTACTCCGCATCTTCACGGA